>DASSLZ010000061.1:0-2916 GCA_035689165.1 Candidatus Eiseniibacteriota bacterium
GCTTCGCGCGGGTGCCCTGGAAGATCGGCGAGTACTTCCAGTTCTCGATCGACTGGAACGGCCTGAACGGCGGCTCCAGCCTGATGCAGGTGCAGAACCTCCACACCATCGATGGCCACCGCGTCTACCGCATCGTCACCAAGGCCGAATCCAACTCCTTCGTCTCCCGCTTCTACAAGGTGCGCGACCGCGCCGAGTCGTTCATCGACGCCGAGTCCCTGATCTCGCGCCGCTTCGTGAAGCACCTGCGCGAGGGGGGATTCAAGCAGGACATCGACGTTCGCTTCGAGCAGGAGCAGAAGAAGGCGGTCTACGCCGGAGGGCCCACCCTGGACGTGCCGGCGCAGGTGCACGACGTGCTGTCCGCGTTCTACTACGTTCGCACACGCCCCCTGGCGATCGGCAGCTCCTTCACCATCCCGACCCACGACAACCGGAAGTCGTACGAGATGGAGGTGAAGGTCCACAAGCGGGAGCGGATTGAGGTTCCGGCGGGGAAGTTCGATTGCATTCTCGTCGAGCCCGTGCTCAAGTCCGAAGGCGTGTTCAAGTCCAAGGGAAGCATCTTCGTCTGGCTCACCGACGACGATCGGCGGATTCCGGTGCTCGTGAAGAGCAAGGTGCCGGTCGGCTCGATCTCGGTCAGCCTGACCGACATGCGGCTCTCGTTCGAGCGCACGAAGTGAGGAATCCGCTGGATCCGAAAGCGGGGCGCTCGCGCTACGAGCGGATCGATCTTCGCGGCGTGCGCACGGTGCCCGTGGACAAGCGCCCGAGCAAGGTGCGCGTGGAGCAGTTCGCGCCGGCTCCCGATCCCGCCGCGCCGATCGCCTCCCTGGACCAGTTCCTTCCCGATCTCCTGACCGGGAGCGCGCTGCGCGAGCTCCTGGAGCGCTGGGTGCTGGCGCGGACCGCCGGACGGCCCGCGGTCGCCATGATCGGCGGACACGTGGTGAAGACCGGCGTCCAGCGCCCCCTCCTCTCCCTGATGGAAGCGGGCGCGTTCAGCGCGCTGGCGATGAACGGAGCGGCCGCCATCCACGACTTCGAGATCGCCTTCTTCGGCGCGACCTCGGAGCCGGTGGAGGAGACGCTCCTCACCGGTCAGTTCGGGCTGGTCGAGGAGACGCCGATCCTCATGAACCAGGCGGTCAAGGAGGGGGTGAAGCGCGGGCTGGGGCTGGGCGAGTCGCTCGGGGAGTTCATCCTCGACGCCGAAGCGCCGCACGCTTCGCTCAGCCTGCTCGGCCAGGCGGTCGCGCGCGACCTTCCCGTGACCGTGCACGTCGCCATCGGCACCGACACGATCCACCAGCACCCCTCGTTCGACCCGGCCGCCACCGGTACGGCCACCCACGCCGACTTCACGATCTTCGCGGCGGCGCTCCGGGAGATCGAGGACGGCGTGGTGTTCAACTTCGGCTCGGCGGTGATCATGCCCGAAGTGTTCCTGAAGGCGCTCTCCACCGTCCGGAACCTGGGCCATCCGGCCGCCCGCTTCGTCGCCGCGTCGTTCGACCAGATCCGTCATTACCGCCCCGAGAAGAACGTGCTGGAGCGGCCGCTTCGCGCCGGCGGCAAGGGGTTCGCGTTCGTGGGCCCCCACGAGCTCTGGATCCCGCTCCTCGCCGCGCTCTACTTAGGACGCGCGCCCCACGCTCGATGACGCGCCCCCGGGCGTGGCTGACGCTCCTGGGGCTGGCGATGAGCGCCGTGGCGGTGGCGCTCCTCCTCCGCTCGATCGACGCGGCGGACACCTGGCGCCGCCTCCGGAGCGCCGATCCGCTCTGGTTTCTGGGCGCCTGCGTGGTGACCACGGCCAGCTACGTTGTGCGGGCCGTGCGCTGGGGGGAGCTCCTGTCCACCGCGAGGCGCCCTTCCTTCCGGCGCCTCTTCTCCGCGACGATGATCGGTTTCCTGGCGATCAACACCCTGCCGGCCCGCCTGGGGGAGCTGGTTCGCGCCTACGCCCTCTCCCGCTCGGAGCGGATCTCGACCGCGACCGTCCTCGGCTCTGTCGCCGTCGAGCGCCTGCTCGACCTCGCGGCGCTGGGTGTTTTCTGGTCGCTGTCGCTTGGGGTTGCGTCCCTGCCCGCCTGGTTCCGGTGGAGCGGATGGATCACCCTGGGGCTCACGGCGGGCGCCGCGGCCGGGTTCTGGGCCCTCCACCGCTTCGGGGGCTGGCAGGCCCTGGGCGCGGAGACCGGCATCCTACGCCGGCTTCCCGAGAAGCCCCGGCGCGCGCTCGGGGCGGCCATTCCGGCGTTCGGGGAGGGGGTGCGCAGCATCGCGAGCCCTCCCATCCTCATCCGGGCCGGGCTCTTGACGGCCGCGGTGTGGATCGTGACCGCCGCCGTCTTCCTCATGACCGGAGCGGCCCTGGGCATGAACCTGCCCGTCTGGGCGCCCTGCCTCATGGCGTTCATCGTGTGCGTCGGGATCATGGTCCCGTCCTCGCCCGGCTTCGTCGGGGTGATGGAAGGCGCCTGCGTCGTGGGTCTCGGCTTCATGGGGGTGGGGGGGCCTGAGGCGCTCGCCTACGGCGTCCTGTACCACGCCACCCAGCTCATCCCGCTGGTCCTGCTTGGGACCTGGTACGCCGTGCGGGAGCACGTGGGGGGAGAGGTTTTGCACGGCGTCCCCGAAGCGCCGGCCTCGCCCAAACCGAAAAAATAGGCGACACTGACGCCCTAAGTCGCTACCCCACTGTAACTGTAAAGCTTTTTTAGTTGACTCCGGGTGGCACCATTGCTATACTGGGTCTTGCAATAAATCCGCGCTCAGAGGGCACTTAGGGCAGGCAAGTACCGCAATGGAGGGAGGATGGAGTCGTCCCACCCGAGGACGAATGCCATTGTCGGTGGACATGGCTTCCATCTCGTTGCATTTACTACCCTCGTTGCGGCTTTGAGTTTC
>DASSLZ010000062.1:0-17794 GCA_035689165.1 Candidatus Eiseniibacteriota bacterium
CTTCCTGCCGGTGTGGGCGCGAACCGGATCGCCGTGTCGCTGGTCGAGGCTTGGCGCGGGGAAGTCTGCCACGCCGCGGTCACCGACGACCGCGGACGCTTCCGCCGCTACGCCATCGTGGATCCCTCGTTCCACAACTGGCCCGGGCTCGCGATGGCCATGCGCGATCAGCCGGTCTCCGACTTTCCGCTCTGCAACAAGAGCTTCAACCTCTCGTACTCGGGATACGACCGGTGAGGAGGGGCGCGTGCTGAAGGCCTTCGTGGAGCGCATGCGGCAGGGGCGGCGGACGATCCCGATGCCCGCCGCCGGCCCGGTGCTGCCCGCGTCCTTCCGGGGCAGGCCGGTTCTGGATCCGGCGCGATGCGTGGATGGATGCCGCGCCTGCGCGGAGCGCTGCCCGACGTCGGCCATCCGCGTCGAGCCGCGCGACGGGGGAGGAGCCGCTCGACTCTCGTTGGATCTTGGGCGCTGCCTCTTCTGCAACGAGTGCGTCGAGGGCTGCCCCAGCGGGGCGGTGCGCTTCGGCAAGGACTACCGGATGGCCGCGCGCGCGCGGGAGGATCTCGTCGCGGACGAGGGACCGTATCGCCTGGCGGGGGCACTCGACGCCGAGGCGCGAAGGCTCTTCGGCCGCTCGCTCCGCCTGCGGCACGTGAGCGCCGGGGGATCGGCGGGTTGCGAGCAGGAAGCGAACGCTCTCGGCAACGTCGTCTTCGACATGGGACGGTTCGGGATCCAGTTCGTGGCCTCGCCCCGCCACGCCGACGGGCTCCTGATCACCGGCCCGGTGCCGCGGAACATGAAGCTCGCGCTGGAGAAGACCTACGAGGCCGTGCCCGCGCCGAAGATCGTGGTGGCGGTGGGCGCCGCGGCCATCTCCGGGGGACCCTTCGCGGGGGATCCGGAGGTTCAGGACGGGGCCGCGTCGGTCGTGCCCGTGGATCTCTTCGTCCCGGGCCACCCGCCCCATCCGCTCACCATCCTGGACGGGCTGCTCCGGCTGCTGGGACGGATTCGCGAGTAGAAACGCGAACGGGGCGGAGCCTTTCGGCCCCGCCCCGAGCTGTTCCGTGGTTCGGCTCGGCTAGGCTATGCCTTCCGGACGTTGGCCGCCTGCAGACCCTTCGGTCCGCGGACGATGTCGAACTCCAGCCGCTCGCCTTCGGCCAGCGTCTTGAAGCCCTCGCCCATGATTGCCGAGTAGTGAACGAAGACGTCCTCGCCACCCTCCTGCTGAATGAACCCAAAGCCCTTCGCTTCGTTGAACCACTTCACGGTACCTGCAGCCACACTGTGCTCCTTGCTCTTCGGGGACGATTGCCCCAACTCGCCGCCCTCTCGGAACGGCCGACCCGGCCACTTTGGCCGAGCCTCCGGACGAGACGTCCGGATACAGAAAAAGCCGCAGGAAGGCACCCCCTGCGGCGTCATTTCGCGTCGTTGCGCTGCACTCTGACCGTCAGGCGACTTCTACTGCCCGGGAGTATCGGCAGCCCCGGGTGGGAAGTAAAGTCTTTTGTTGAGCCCCCTCTCGACGGGCGCCCGGGCACTGTTATGCTTCTGGGTACGTGGGCTGCCCACGCTGGGAGTGCTTCACAAGGAGGACGAATCATGAAGCGCATCATCGCCACGATGGCCATCACGCTCTGCGCGGTCGTGCTGACCGGCCGGGCCTCTGCCGACGAGTCCGACAAGGCGCCGCAGGGCAAGGAGATCTTCACCAAGTACAAGTGCCAGGGGTGCCACTCCGTGGATGCCGCTCAGATCAAGCGGACCAAGCCCGTCTCCGCGACCATGAAGCACAAGCCGCCCGACCTCTCCACCATCGGAGATACGCGGGGGCATGAGTGGATCGAGAAGTGGCTGGACAAGATGGAGAAGGTGGATACGCGCTCCCATCCGACCCTGAAGTTCAAGGGCACGAAGGATGAGAAGGAGGCGCTTGCCGCCTGGCTCGAGACGATGAAGACGCCGGGCGGGACGGGCGCCGCCGGCGCCGCCGAGCAAGCCAAGGACGCGGCCAAGGAAGCGAAGCAGGATGCCAAGGCCGCCGACGAGGCCGCGGAGAAGGCCAAGGCCGCGGCCGAAGAGGCCAAGGAGAAGGCGGACACCACGCACGCCCATTGATTCCGAGCGTCTCACGAAACGAGGCCCCGGCCGCTCGCGCGACCGGGGCCTTCGTCCATCAGGCCGGATGGATGCCGCGCGTCAGGCGCGGTCGGGAAGAGGCACGTACATCCGCTTCGGCGAGCCCACGTAGATCTGCCGCGGCCGGGAGATGCGGAAATCAGGATCCCGCCGCATCTCGAGCCACTGCGCGACCCAGCCGGGGAGCCGTCCCAGCGTGAACATGACCGTGAACATGTTCACCGGGATGCCGAGCGCCTTGTAGATCACGCCCGAATAGAAGTCGACGTTCGGGTAGAGCTTCCGGCTCACGAAGTACTCGTCCTTCAAGGCGACCGACTCGAGGCGCATCGCGATCTCGAGGAGCTTGCTCGAGACGCCGACGCGCTGGAGCACCTCGCCGCAGGATTTCTTCAAGATGGCCGCGCGCGGGTCGTAGCTCTTGTAGACGCGGTGGCCGAAGCCCATGAGCCGCGTGGTGTCGTTCTTGTCCTTCGCCTTCGCGATGAACTTGTCCGCCGAGCCCTCCTCGGCCTCGATCCGCTCCAGCATCTCGATGACCTGCTGATTCGCGCCGCCGTGGAGGGGACCCCAAAGAGCGCTGATGCCGGCGGAGATGGAGGCGTAGAGGTTGGCCTTGGAGCTGCCCACCACGCGAACGGTGCTGGTGGAGCAGTTCTGCTCGTGGTCGGCGTGGAGGATCAGGAGCAGGTCCACCGCCTTGGCGAGCACCGGGTCCACCTCGTACTCCTCGCTGGGCACCGAGAACATCATGCGGAGCAGGTTCGAGGCGTAGTCCAGTCGGTTCAGCGGATAGACGAACGGCTGCCCGATCGAGTGCTTGTAGCTGTACGCCGCGATGGTCGGCATCTTGCCGATCAGCCGGATGATCGTATCGTGGATCTGCGCCTCGCTCTCCGGCTGCTGGTAGAACGTGGCGAGCGCGCCCACGGCGGCGGCGCAGACCGGCATCGGGTGCGCGTCCTTCGGCAGTGCGCCGAAGAAGCGCTCGAAGTCCTGGTGAAGCATCGTGTGGCGGGTGATCTCGTTCGTGAAGCTCTCGAGCTCGGCGTTCGTGGGCAGCTCGCCGTGGATCAGGAGCCAGGCCACCTCGAGGAACGAGCTCTTCGCGGCCAGCTCCTCGATCGGATAGCCGCGATAGCGGAGGATCCCCTTCTCGCCGTCGATGAAGGTGATCGCGCTCTTGCACGAGCCGGTGTTGGCGAAGCCGGGATCGAGGGTGATCAGGCCGGTGGCGGCCCGAAGCTCCTCGATGTCGATCGCGGTTTCCCCCTCCGTGCCGCGCACGACGGGCAGCGTGGCCATCGTCCCGTCCAGGGACAACGTGGCCGTCGTGGATTTCTTCGTGTCGTGAACCAGGGTCGCCATGGGGCTCTCCTCCTGACGGGGTCGTCATGGACCCTGCCAGGTTGTCAGAGGACAACAGCGTTCGCCGGCGGCGCGCCCGGGGGATAGGCGCATGGAACCGCGGCGTTTATCGAATCGAGTGCGAGAACGTCGGGGGAGTGAGCCGCATGAACAGTGCCGGACGCGCGGCACACGCCGCCGGCGAAACGGCGAGGGCCCCGCCGACCGCTCGGAGCCCTCGCGACGAAGTGCCGGAGCTCGGCTCCGGCAAGGCTGAGGCTATCCGCGATCGGCCAGCGGGACGTACATCCGCTTCGGCGATCCCACGTACACCTGGCGCGGTCGCGAGATGCGGAAATCCTTGTCGCGGCGCATCTCCAGCCACTGCGCGATCCAGCCCGGAAGCCGGCCCAGCGTGAACATGACCGTGAACATGTTCACCGGGATGCCGAGCGCCTGATAGATGACCCCGGAGTAGAAGTCGACGTTGGGGTAGAGCTTGCGGCTCACGAAATAGTCGTCGTGCAGGGCGACCTCCTCGAGCCGCATGGCGATGTCGAGCAGCTGGCTCGAGCGTCCCACGCGCTTCAGCACGTCGGCGCACGCCTGCTTCAAGATGGCCGCGCGCGGGTCGTAGCTCTTGTAGACGCGGTGGCCGAAGCCCATGAGCCGCGTGGTGTCGTTCTTGTCCTTGGCCTTCGCGATGAACTTGTCCGCCGAGCCCTCCTGCAGAGCGATCTGCTCCAGCATCTCGATCACCTGCTGGTTCGCGCCGCCGTGGAGCGGGCCCCAGAGCGCGCTGATCCCGGCCGCGATGCTCGCGTACAGGTTGGCCATCGAGCTTCCGACCATGCGCACCGTGCTGGTGGAGCAGTTCTGCTCGTGATCGGCGTGCAGGATCAGCAATAGATCGAGCACGCGCGCGAGCACGGGATCCACTTCGTACTCCTCGGACGGGACGCCGAACATCATCCGCATGAAGTTGGCGACGTAGTCGAGGCGGTTCATCGGGTACAGGAACGGCTGTCCGATGGAGTGCTTGTAGGAGTAGGCGGCGATCGTCGGCATCTTGCCGATCAGCCGGATGATGGTGTCGTGGATCTGCGCTTCGCTCTCGGGCTTCTGATAGAAGGTCGCGAGCGCTCCGACCGCGGCCGCGCAGACCGGCATCGGGTGCGCGTCCTTGGGGAGCGCGTCGAAGAAGCGGTCGAAATCCTTGTGCAGCATGGTATGCCGCGTGATCTCGGCCGTGAATCCGTCCAGGTCGGCGCGGGCCGGCAGCTCGCCGTGGATCAGAAGCCACGCCACCTCGAGGAAGGTGCTCTTCTGCGCCAGCTCCTCGATCGGGTACCCGCGATAGCGCAGGATCCCTTTCTCCCCGTCGATGAACGTGATCGCGCTCCGGCACGAGCCGGTGTTGCCGTAGCCCGGGTCGAGCGTGATGAGGCCCGTCGTGGCCCGGAGCTTCTCGATGTCGATCGCGGTCTCCTGCTCGGTGCCGCGGATCACCGGGAGCGTGGCGGAAGTGCCGTTCAAGGACAGGGTGGCGGTCTCGGGACTCTTGGCGTCTTTGAGCTGGGTGGTCATGGCGCTCCCTCCCGGAGGGCCCGTTCCGAACCCAGCCAGGCATTTTCGGTATCGGTGTTACGGCGGGCCGTGCGGTATGGGGCCGAGGCCGCGTTATCCGTATGTCCAGCATCATGGGGGAATCCCGGGAGGCGCACAAGGCGGGACCGGTTCACCGTTGGTCGCTCCGCCACGGGGACTCGTGTCCGTCGTGGATGCGACCAGAGGACCATTGATTCACGCCGGGGCCGGACGTACGGTGCCTTGAATCTCCCGTCCCGTTTTGTGCGGGACCACCACGACATTCAAAGATCTCCTCCCCCCCGGCGAGGCGCCACTGCGGGCCGTCCCGCCAGCGAGCACGCCCGGCCCGCAAGCGCCCCCGTGGCGAGGAGAAGTTCCATGCGGACCCCCGGTGCCGCTCTACTCTCCCTGTTCGCTGCCCTCTCGATCGCCGCGGCCCCGGGCTTCGCCGAGCCTCCGTCCAAGCCGGGCGAGGTCATCCTCAAGTTCCGCGCCGGGACGCCGCAGAGCGTCAAGGACTCCATTCTCGCCGACATCCAGGCCTCCACCATCCGGCGCTTCGGCCGGATCCGGGCCGAGCAGGACCGCGCCGGCATCGGCACCGACGAGGCGATCCGCCGCTACAAGAACCACCCCAGCGTGGAGATCATCGAGCCGAACTACATCCTGTCGGTGAACCGGACGCCGAACGATCCGCTCTTCGGCCAGCTCTGGGGGATGAACAACACCGGCCAGACCGGCGGGCTGCCCGGAGCCGATATCAGCGCGGTCCACGCGTGGGACGTCCAGACGGGCTCCTCGTCGGTGGTCGTGGGGATCATCGACACGGGCGTCGACATGACCCATCCCGACCTGGCCGCCAACATCTACACGAATCCAGGAGAGATCGCGGGCAACGGCGTCGACGACGACGGGAACGGCTTCATCGACGACGTGCACGGGTGGGACTTCGTCAACCACGACAACGACCCCTCCGACGACTACGGGCACGGCACGCACGTGGCGGGGACGATCGGCGCGGTGGGGAACAACGGAATCGGCGTGGCCGGGGTGGCCTGGTCGGTGCGCATCATGCCGATCAAGTTCCTCGACTCGAGTGGATCCGGATCCACCGCGGACGCGATCGCCTGCGTCGAATACGCGACGATGATGGGCGTGACGCTGACCAGCAATTCGTGGGGCGGAGGCGGCTTCTCCGAGGCGCTCCGGCAGGCCATCGAGGACGCGGGCTCGGCGGGGATCCTCTTCGTGGCCGCCGCCGGCAACGCCGGCATGAATACCGACGTCAGCGTCAATTACCCCTCCGGCTACGACCTGCCCAACATCATCGCGGTCGCGGCGACCGACGACGACGACCACCTCGCGAGCTTCTCCAACTACGGCGCCGTGTCCGTGGACCTGGGCGCCCCGGGAGTGGACATCCTGAGCTCGGTCCCCGGGGGCACCTACGCGACCAAGAGCGGCACCTCGATGGCGACGCCGCACGTGAGCGGCATCCTCGCCCTCATGAAGAGCGAGTACCCACTCATGAACGCGGCCGGGCTCAAGACGCGCCTGCTCGGCACCGTGGACCCCATCCCGGAGCTCGCGGGAAAGACGGTCTCCGGCGGACGCGCGAACGCGTTCCGGGCTCTCGAGCGGCCGGACAGCATTCCGCCCGAGTCGGTGGCGGATCTGCGCCTGGCCGAGACCTGGTCGGGGGGGCTCCGCGTGGAGTGGACCGCCTCGGGAGACGACGGCGCGACCGGAAGGGCGTCCGGCTACGAGCTGCGCTACTCCACGTTCCCGCTGACCGCCGCCAATTTCGGGACGGGAACGCTGGCGTCCGCGCCGGATCCCTCGCCTTCGGGCGCGCTGGAGACCGCCTCGATCGTCGGGCTCGGTTTCTCCACGACCTACTACGTGGCGCTCCGGGTCCTGGACGAGATGGGCAACGTGTCCGGCTTGTCGAACGTGGTCTCGGGAGCCACGCTGGGAATTCCGGCGCTGGCGTTCGCTCCGGATTCGGTCACGGCCTCGCTCTTCACGGGCGGCACGGCGGTGCGCCCGCTGACCGTGACCAACACCGGGGAGGGGACGCTCGACTTCACCCTCTCGGAGGCGCAGGCCGCCGCGACCGTCACGGTGAAGGCGTTCACTCCGCTCGCGCGCGGCGAAGCCGATCCGCGGGTCGGCGACCCCGTGGTGCAGGACGCCGGCGGACCGGACACGTTCGGCTACCGGTGGACCGACAGCGATGAGCCCGGCGGGCCGGGCTTCAACTGGGTGGAGATCAGCGGGGTCGGGACGCGCATCCCCATGAGCTTCCTCGACGAGAACTTCGGCCCGATCCCGATCGGATTCGAGTTCCCCTTCTACGGGAAGCCGTTCACCAACCTGCACGCCTGCACGCACGGGTGGGTCTCGTTCACCAACGGCGGCGTCCAGTACACGAACCAGCCGCTGCCGAATGCGGGCGCTCCGGAGAACCTGCTCGCGATCTTCTGGGAGGATCTCAACTTCGGCGGCGTGCAGCGGGCGTATTACCACTATGACGGAACGCGATTCATCCTCGAGTACCTGAACGTGCCCCGGACCGGCGGCGGCGCGACGTACACGTTCGAGGTGCTGCTGTATCCCAACGGCGACATCGTCTACCAATACCTCAGCATGGCGGGCGTCACGGACGGCGGGACGATCGGAATCCAGAACGCGACCCGCGACGACGGCCTCCAGATCGACTTCAACGCCTCGTACGTGCACGACGGCATGGCGATCCGCATCTCGAAGCAGCCCGACTGGTTCTCGGTGACGCCCCCGTCCGGCCGCGTGCTCGCCGGCCACAGCCTCGATCTGCAAGTCGCCATCGACGCGGCGGACCTGACGGGCGCCCTCTACCCGGGGACGATCTTCCTCCACACCAACGATCCGGCGCGGCCGGAGGCGGCGGTTCCGGTCCGGCTCTCGGTCACCGGTGTCGCCGACATCGACCTGAGCCGCGCGGCGTTCGATTTCGGCCCTGTCTTCGTGGGCGGAACCCGAGCCGACTCACTCGTGGTCACGAACCGTGGCACCGACGTGCTCCACGTGACCGGGTTGTCCGCCGCGCCCTCCGTGTTCACCGCATCCCCCGGCTCCCTCACCCTGGCGCCCCGGGAGGCGCGCAAGGCCTACGTGACGTTCGCCCCATCCTCCGCCGTGCCCTTCTCGGGAGCGCTCACGATCGTGAGCGACGATCCCGACGAGGCGACGGTTACGATTCCTCTCGCCGGCGCGGGGCTCGTGCCCCCGGACATCGCGGTCGCTCCCGAATCGATCGCGGTCTCCCTTTTCACCGGAGAGTCCGCGACGAGAAGCGCGGAGGTCCGAAACGAAGGCGGCAGCGATCTGACGTTCGAGATCGGCTATGCGCTGGGCCACTCGGCGGCGGAAGCGCCCGTGGCCACGGCGCCGGCCACCGAGACGCGGGATCTCCTCGCGAGCTACGAGCGATTCGCCTCCGGCCAGGGCGATCCGTTCGTCGCGGCGTCGCCGAGCCCCCGGCCGGGAACGCTTCCCCTCGGCGAGCGGATGGAGCAGGCCCTTGCCGACAGCGTGCCGGTCTTCTTCGACGACATGGAGCATGGGATCGGCGGGTGGACCCATTCCGCCGTGTCCGGGACGGTCGACCTCTGGAACCCGTCGACGGCGCGCGCCTCTAGCGGGGCCAAGAGCTGGCGGGTGCAGCAGCACGAGAGCTACGGCTCGGACGCGCTCCGCTCTCAGCCGATCGATCTGCGCTTCTACCGCAACGCGATGCTCGCCTTCCAGCAGTGGTACGACTTCGACGACTGCGGCGGCGATCCCACCTTCGAGCCCGACGGCGCGATCGTCGAGGTCTCGACCGACGGCGGCGGCACCTGGACCCAGGTGGCTCCGATGGGGGGCTACCCGTACGTGCTGGACGACATCTGCGGCAACCCGCTCGCGAACCGGCCGGCCTATTCACACACGGGTGGCGTGGGCTCCGCCTTCATACCCGCCGTCTTCGACCTGACCCCGTTCGCCGGGCAGATCCTCCAGATCCGTTTCCGCGCCGGTTGGGATTGCGGCAACTGCGCCGCGAACGAAGGCTGGTACCTCGACGACGTGTCCGTGTACTCCACGATGCCGCGGATCGTCTCCGTCAGTCCCGTCGAGGGCACGATCCCGGCCGGAGGGGCGCTCGGGCTCTCGCTCGCCTTCGACGCCTCGGGACTGTTCGGCGGCGACTACACGAACGACGTCCTGGTGCGCAGCAACGATCCCGACGAGAACCCGGCCGTCATCGCGACGTCGCTGCATGTGACCGGCGCGCCGGACGTGGCCTGGGATCCGCCGGCCGTGGAGTTCGGCGCTCGCTTCATCGGAGGGGCGGCGACGGACACGCTGGCGGTGTTCAACGCGGGCACCGACGTCCTGCACGTCACCGAGGTCACGCTGGACCGGCCCGAATACCAGGTGGAAACCGCCCCCTTCACCCTGGCGCCCGGGGCGCGCCACGACCTGCACGTCACGTTCCGGCCGGTGGCGACCGGATTCCTCACGGCCTCGTTGATCCTGCGAAGCGACGATCCCGACGAGCCGAACGCCGCCGTTTCGATCCGCGGCGAGGGCGTGGTCCCGCCCAGCGCCGGCCTTGCGCCTGCCTCGATCGCGGCGACCGTGGAGACGGGGCAGACCGCCACCCGCACCCTGACCTTGCGCAACGACGGCGGCGCGGACCTGGTGTTCCAGGCGCACGGCGACGATCCGGCCTCCGCTCCTCCCGCCGACAGCTCGGTGGCGATCCCCGATTCGCTCCGCGGGCCGACGGCGAACACGCTGGCCCCGACGCCGGGCGAGCCCCAGGTCCAGGCCGTCTACGCCGGCACCTATCTTCGGTTCGGCGTCACCAGCTTCGGCGAGATCATGCCGTACCAGTACCCGCTCGGGAACGAGCACCTGCAGGTGGGGACCTACGTCTCTGGATACACGCTCGCGTACCAGTCGGGCGGCGTGGACCACATCGCCTTCGCCTTCGTATCCGACCATTACGGTGTCGCCCCGGAGCAGTACCGGGAGGTCGAGAATTCGCCCGCCCGCGTGGTCGTGGAGGTGTCCGTGCGCACCGCGGATGGATTGCTGCGGGTCGTGCGCACGATCACGTTCGAGCGCGCGGCCCGTGCCGTGCGCGTCGACACTCGACTGGAGAACGTCGCGGGCACGACGCTCGGGGCCGTGGTCTTCAAGGAGGAAGCGGACTGGGACGTGGACCAGAACTACAACGACGACTGGGACTATGACCGCGGGCGCCATCTGATCTACGCGAAGTCGATCCACGTCGCGGGCCTGGCCTCGGCGGAAGCGCCGGACCTGATGGACATCTACGGCTGGAACGATCTCACGTCGCGCTCCACGTTCGTGGACTTCCCGGCGGCACCGGTGCTCTCCTTCGACGGGCTCGCGCTCCTCCATTTCGACCTCGGACCGATGGCTCCATCCGACGCCCGGACGATCGCGGTCGCCTACGGTGCCGCCGACGACGTGAACCAGCTTCGAGCGGCCCTGTCGGACGCGCTCCGGGGGCTGACCTGGCTGAGCGTCACCCCCGCGAGCGGCACCGTGCCGGCGGGCGGCAGCATCGATCTCACGGCCCGATTCGATCCCGGCCGCCGTTCGAGCGGCGACTACGACGGGCGGGTCGTGGTGGACAGCAACGACCCGGTCCATCCGCGACTCCTGGCTTCCGCCGTCATGACGGTCATCGGCCGGCCGCTCTTTACGGCGGTTCCGGCCGCGCTCGCCTTCGACTCGATCTTCGTCGGGGCCACGCTGAGGGACTCGCTGCGCGTACGGAACGGCGGCGTCGATCCGCTGCTCGTGAGCGGCGTGACGTCGCCCGATCCGTCCTATGCGGCCTCGCCATCGGCCTTCGCCGTCGCGCCCGGCGACTCCCAGCTCGTGGTCGTCACGTTCCACCCGCTCACGGCGGGGGACCGGACCTCCACGCTGCAGTTCGCCCACAACGCGGCGGGGTCGCCCTCCTCCGTCGGGGTTTCGGGCTTCGCCCTCGTTCCTCCCGACATCGCCGCGGATCCGGCCTCGTTCACGGTCGACACCGAGACGGGGCGCGTGGAAACGCGAACGCTCACGGTCCGGAACGACGGGGGAAGCGAGCTGGTGTTCCAGGCCTCCACGCTCGGACTGAGCGAGGCGGCGCTTCCCGGCACGCCCGTGTCGCTGCCCGACAGTCTCCAGGGGCGCGCCACGCCGAACACGACCGCGCCGTCGGCGCCCTCCGCGGTCCAGGCGATCTACGAGGGCACCTACCTGCGCTTCGGCATCACGTCCTACGGCGAGCTGATGCCCTATCAGTACCCGCTCGGTGTGGAGCACCTGGAGCTGGGAGCGACGGTTTCGGGATACACGGTCGCGTATCGGAATGGAGGTCACGACCACCTGGCCTACTCGGTCGACTTCGAACGGTCCAACGTCGTGGCGGAGAGCTACGCCACGCTCGAGAACTCGCCGCAGCGCGTGATCGTCCTCGTCACGACCAAGACCCAGGATGGGATCGTTCGGATCCGGCGCCGGTTCGACTTCGAGCGCTCGCGACGGGGCGTTCGAATCGAGACCGCCATCGAGAACCTGACCGCCACCTCGTTGACCGACGTCGTGTTCAAGGAAGTGGCCGATTGGGACATGGACGGCGAATTCAACAACGTCTGGAACTACGATCCCGCGAACGCGATGGTGTACGCGTCGCGGACCCACTACGGCGCCATCGGGTCCAAGCAGCCGGCCACGATCATGGATCTCTACGGCTGGGGCGACTACTCCTCGCGCTCCACGTTCGTGGACATCCCGTCCGGCCCGGTGTCGACGGATGGCCTCGCGCTGCTCCACTTCGCTCTCGGGGACGTGCCTCCCGCGGAGGCGACCAGTACGGTGATCACGGCGTACGCCATGGGGGGCGATCTGGGCCAGCTTCGGGAATCGATGGCCCTCGCCGTCGGATCGGCCTCCTGGCTGGCCGTGTCCCCCAAGACGGGGCGCGTACCGGCCGGCGGGGCGATGGATCTGACGGTCCGGTTCGATCCGGAACGCCGGCCCACCGGCGAGGTCCGGGGCGAGATCTGGCTCGAGAGCAACGACCCCGACGAGGTCCTCGTGCAGTTGCCCGCGACGATGCGGGTCACCGCACGGCCGGTGATCGCGGTGACCCCCGCGGCCCTCGACTTCGGGATCGTGTTCCTGAATGAATCGGCGACCCGCACCTTCCGGGTCCGGAACGACGGCGTCGTGCCGCTGCACGTGACCTCGATCGGCGCGTCGGACCCGTTCTACGCCGCGACTCCGGCGACCCTGACCGTGGCGCCGCTCGATTCGCAGCAGGTCACGGTGACGTTCACGCCGGTCACGGTGGGGCTGCGCAACGCGTCGCTCGCCCTGACCCACGATGCGGCCGGCTCGCCGACGCCCGTGGCCCTGACCGGGACCGGCGTCGTGCCTCCGACGATCTCCTTCCTCCCCGCGAGCGTCGAAGCGGCCGTCCGTTCCGGCCAGGGTGGGACGACGACCCTGAGCGTGTCGAACGCCGGGGCCGCCCCGCTCACCTTCACGATCGCGGCGCCGCCTCCGTTCCCCTCCGCGTTCCAGGCGATGAGCTATCAGGAGCTGCGGAAGGGGGAGAAGGACGCGCGACCCGGAATCCTAGGCACCGGAGGGGCCGACCGCTTCGGGCACTTCTGGATCGACAGCGACCAGCCGGGCGGGCCCGCCTACGAATGGAGCGACGTGCGCGGCATCGGGACGCACGTGCCGTTCGCGCCGGTGACCGACGACGCGACGTTGGGACCGTTCCCCATCGGGTTCGACTTCCCGTGGTTCGGAGGCGTGGTCCACGAGTTCCGTGTCTGCAGCAACGGGTGGATCAGCTTCACCAACCCCCTCGCGGCGTTCGGGAATCAGCCGCTGCCCAACGCAGGACCGGGCGTGCCCGAGAACCTGATCGCCGCGCTGTGGGACGACCTCCTGCTGGACGCCTCGGCGGGATCCAGCGTGGACGTCTGGGGCGACACCGAGCACCTCGTCGTCCAGTACACCAACGTGCGCCCGCTGGGGGTCCTGTCGCCGACGCCGCACACGTTCCAGATCGTGCTCCGCCGTTCGGGCGAGATCCGCCTCTTCTATCAGAGCGTGGGCTCGCTCCTCTCCGGTGCGACGGTGGGCATTCAGAATGGAACGCGAGACGACGGCCTCACGGTCTCGTTCAACACCCCCTACCTGCACGACCAGCTGGCCGTGCGGATCGTGAAGCCCGCCCCCTGGCTCATCGTGACGCCCATGACCGGATCGGTCCTGCCCGCGAGCTCGCTGCCGCTCTCGCTCCAGTT
Source organism: Candidatus Eiseniibacteriota bacterium (assembly GCA_035689165.1). Lineage (GTDB taxonomy): Bacteria > Eisenbacteria > RBG-16-71-46 > SZUA-252 > SZUA-252 > DASQJL01. The sequence goes on from DASSLZ010000062.1 coordinate 13,464, forward strand.
CGATCCCCGCGAGCTCACCGACGGGGATCACGAAGCCGACTTGAACGTGGCGAGCAACGACCCCGCCCATCGTTCGGTCTCGGTTCCCGTGCTCCTGCACGTCGGCGAGACGCCGGCCACGGCGTCGGACTTCGATCCGAACACGGTGAACAAGGAGAGCAACGGCCGGTACGCGGTCATGCGCGCCGAGCTCCCGCCCGGCGTCGACCCGTGGAAGGTCGCGATCGAGACCGTTCGATTCCAGGAGACGCTCGCGCCGGCCGAGGACTCGCTCGCGATCGAGGACTGGAACGCGAACGGGATCCCCGATCTACGCTTCCGCTTCCACCGCGATCAGGTGGAGGGGATTCTCCCCGAGGGAGAACGGGTTCCGGTCGTGCTGACGGGCCGCGTCGGCAACCAGACCTGGTTCATCGCGCGCGATTCCATCCGCGTGATCCGGCCGCGCGTCCTCGCGCCGAACGGGCAGGAGGTGCTGGTGCCGAACACGACGTACACCGTCTCGTGGAACAACCCGCAGCTCGGCGCGCCCGACGAAGCCGCGCTCTACTACTCGACCGACCGGGACTCCTCGTGGAACCTGATCGCCGAGCACGTCACGGGCACGTCGTACCGCTGGCTCGTGCCCGCCGTGTCGGCCCCCTGGGCGCGCCTGCGCGTCTACCTGTTCGACAAGCAGGGCGTCATGGGCTACGACGCGAGCGATCAGTCCTTCGCCATCGTCGCGAGCCCGACCGGGGTGACCGTGGAGGAGACCGCTCCGCCGGCGTCGTTCGCGCTCCGGCAGAACCGGCCGAATCCCTTCAATCCATCGACCGAGATCGGATTCGACCTGCCGCTGGCCGCGCGCGTGCGGCTCCAGATCTTCCAGCCGAACGGCCGGCTGGTCCGCACGCTGGTCGACGAGCCGCTTTCGGCGGGCCGCTATCGCGCGCCCTGGGACGGCCGCGACGATCGGGGCCGGGCCATGGCGTCCGGGGTTTACCTGTACCGGATTTCAGCGGGTCCGAGCACGGAGAGCAGGCGGATGCTGCTGCTCAAGTGATCGCATAGCGGCGATCGTGCTGCCGAGGCGGCCATCCCTTTCGGGGTGGCCGCCTTTCGTATGACCCCTCAAGGGCGTGGGAAGACCGTGAAGCCGGTCCAATCCATGGCGGCGGAGCCGAAGATGCCGATGCCGCCGTTGACATGGAAGATCGGCCTCTGGAATTCGTCCCCTGCGTTACTGCCGAAGCCGAGGCCGGCGGGCGCGTAGAAGTTGATCGACCGGGCCAGGTCGTACCAGTTGCGATCCACCGAATAGACCACGAAGCGGTGGCGACCTTCGTACCAAACCGCGAGCCATGGGAGTCGAACGAATCCATCGGGCGCGTCCAGAGGCGGCGAGGCGCTCTGGCGCTCGAGGCTAGCCTTGTCGGCCTCGCTCAGAAAATCGGCGTCGATCAACAGAGGCGAGTTGTCGTCCAGGCTGAAAAGCGCCATCTGAAACGCCATCGATCCGTCGCGGTCAAAGCGAGCTTCGACAAGCCCGTCCTGGTAGACAAGTCGGTTGGAGCTGTACACGCTGTCGTACGCGAGCACCTCTTCAGGGAATTCCGGCACGGCGAGACGCCGCCTCACCTCGAGCGTCCTGTCGTCCACCAGGAGCCATTCGCGAACGTGGAACGTGTCCGGCGTCGTGGTTTCCGCGGTGACGACCCGCCCGTCCGGTGCCCGGACATGGAGCCGGTACGTTGTGAGAGGCTCAACTCGGGCGACCCCTGGTGTGTAGCCGACCGGCTGATACGGATAGATTCCACTGTCTGAATATCGGATCGTGTCTCCTCCCATCGTCGTCAGGATGACGCTTGCGTCCCTCAGGCGCGCCGAAGCCACCTCATAGGGACGGTCGGGCGCGACGGTCGTGCCGAGCCAGATCGGCGGAAAGCCTTCCCCCACGATCAAGCGCGCGTCCACGACAATGGTGCCGCCCCCATCAGGTCCAAGCAGGGATCTCGGGTCACGCTCGCCCGAGCACCCCGCTCCGAGGATGAGGGCGCACGTAAGCACCGCGAGAAGGGGTCTCATCGGTCGAAGTTGATCCCGATCGTCGGGACGAGTGGGAGCTGATGCACGATCTTGGGCTCGGTTTCGGGATTATCCGTGTCGTACTGGACGAACCATTCGTTCTTTCGGTCATAGGCGTTGAAGACCTGTACATAGTAGTCGACGGGCACACCGAACAGGTGCCCGTGCCGCGTGACACTGATGTCCAGTCGGTGGTAGGGAAGCAACCGCGAACTGTTCCGATCACCCGGAAGAACCAGACCGTCGTGCAGGCGTTCCGTAGCGGGATCGTTCAAGCCATATCGCGACTCCAAAGGCGTGAAGGCCTGGCCGGTCGCGAAGACGAAGTCGGCGCCGAAGCTCCAGCGGCTGCGGTTCCACTGCGCCACCACCTTCACGTCGTGGCGTCGGTCGTACTTGGGCGGGAAGGTCTGCCCTTCGTTCAGCTCCGGCCAGCGGCGGCGGCTCCAGCCCAGCGTGTAGCCGACCCAGCCGGTCAGCGCGCCGCGGCGCTTCTGCGCGAACAGCTCGACGCCGCTCGCCCAGCCGCGGCCGCCGGTGTAGAAGAGGTCCTCGGTGCTCGTGCCCTGCGCGTCGGCCGAACGGGTGTTGTCGAGCTGCACGAGATTCCGAAGCCACGTGTAGTAGCCCTCGACGGAGACGGTGTAGGCATCGGTCGGAAGCCACTCCAGGCCGCTCACCGCCTGCCAGGAGCGGCCCGGCTTGGCCGAGCCGTCCGTCGGAACCCAGAAATCCGTCCCATTGAACGCCTCCGTCGAGACGAGCTGAAGATGCTGCGTGTAGCCCCCGCCGCCCGCCTTCACGCGCACGTTCGGGCCCAGCACGTGGTTCAGCGAGAGCCGCGGCTCCACGCGGACATGGCCGCGGGGGCCGAACACCTCGGCGCGCACCCCCGGCCGCACCGTCCAGAGGACGTTCGGCGTCCATTGGTCCTCGACGAACGCGGCCGTCCCGACCGGGCGCTCGTCGAATCCCGGCTGCTCCACGCCGTTGAACTGCTGGCCCAGCTCGAACCGGTACGCCGAAACCGAAACGCCGGTTCGTGCGGCGTGGCCGGTCGCCGGATTCCAGGAGAGGTCGCCCTTGGCGCTCACGTCGAGAAGCCGGTTTCCGAAGAAGAGCGGCGTGCTGAAGATCTTCACGTCGGTGTCGCTCTTGTACTCGGTGGCCGAAACGATCAGGTTCCCGATCGCGCCGCGGCCGAAATCGTGCATCCAGCGCCCCATCCCCGCCACGTTGCCCCATCGGATGTCGACGAACGTCCCTCGATCGAGATCGAGATGCAGCTTGTCGCGCCCGCGATACCCGGAGAACGAGAGGTCGTCGCGCGGGCTCATCGAGCGGTGCACGCGGCCGTTCAGATCGTAGAAGAAGTACGAGGGGATCTCGGTCGAATCGTTGCGCACCGCGTTCAGCACCGGCTCGAGGTAGGTCCGCCGCGCCGAGAGGATCCAGGATCCGTTCCGGATCGGCCCCTCGACCGTCGCGCGCCCGGCGATGAGGCTCACCGCGCCGGCGCCGCGCAGGCCGTCGCGGCTGCCGTCGCGATTCTCCACGTCCAGCACCGAGCCCAGCCGCCCGCCGTACTGCGAGGGGTAGGCGCCCTTGTACAGGGCGACGTCCTTGATCGCGGCGGGATTGAACGTCGAGAAGAATCCGAACGCGTGGGTCGGGTTGTAGAGCGGGATCTGATCGAGAAGGATGAGGGTCTGGTCGGGCCCACCGCCCCGGATGTAGAGCCCGCTGCTGAAGTCGGACGCCGATTGCACGCCGGGGAGAAGCTGTAGGCTCCGGATCAGGTCGGCCTCGCCGACGGCCGGCAGCCGTTTGAGCTCGCGCGCGGGCAGCTCGACGTAGCTCGGCGTTCCGCGCACGTCCCGCGGCTCACGCTCCCCGCGCACATCCACGGCGCTCACGGGAAAGGGCGACGTCGCCAGCACGATGTCGCGCCGAAGGGTGCCCTCGCCGATCGCGACGGTGTCGGCGAAGTCGCGGTACCCCGCGGCGCGGCAGGTCCGGCGGTACTCGCCGGGGGTTATGCCGCCGAACGAATAGAATCCGGTCGGATTGGATACGGCGCGCAAGCCGGCCCGTGCCGCGGCCGCGGAGTCGCCGGCAGCCAGAGGAGTGAGCGCGATATAGGCGTAGGCGGGGCCTTCCGCCTCCCCCTTCGCGCGGACGAACCCCTCCAGCGATCCCGCGGTCGCGATCGTGCCGCCGAGGACCAGATCGAGTAGGAGACACGCCACAGCCGCCATGGGCCG
>DASSLZ010000063.1:0-17149 GCA_035689165.1 Candidatus Eiseniibacteriota bacterium
GCTTCGCGCCCGCACGACGGCTCGCGTCCCTCCTCAGCGCCCTCATAGGCCGTGCGCAGCACGACGTCGCCGTTCTTATCGAGGAGCCGCGCGACGGCGAGCCCGCTGGGGAAGAGCGCGCGCAGCGCCGCGATCGTCTCCAGCGCCAGCCCCTCCATCTCGCGCGTGACCATGAGGCGGGGCGCGATGTCCGCGAGCTGCGAGACCATCGCCCCCCGCCGTTCGGCGCCCTGGTCGGGCTTCCGGCGCTCGAGGAGCGAGACCAGGTAGGCGGCGACGTGGTCGAGCACGTGCGCGAGCGCCTCAGGATCGTAATCGCCGGCGCCCGCGAATTCGGCCGCGAGCACGCCGTGCACCTCCCGGCCGCGTAGCGGTGTGACCAGCAGCACGGCGGGACGAGTCATCCCCTCTTCACCGGGGCGGACGACCTCGCCGGTGAGGCAGGCGCTCTCGCCTTCGCGGTGGGCGCGTCCCACGAGGCCGGCCGCGTGGACCGGCAGCGTGCCCGTCTCCCCCGCGCCCGATCCCGAGGCGAGCACCGCGAACTCGCGCGCCCCCGCCTCAGCGGCGTAGACCGTCACCGACTGCGCGCCGAGCCGCATCGCGAGGCGGGTGGCCGCCGCGCGGAGACGTTCGATGCGCGGCCCGTTCTCCGCCTTGAAGACACGGTCCAGCCCCTGGCGCGCGCGGAACTCCAGCGCCTCGAGGTCGCTCCGCGAACGGCGCACCACCCGGTCGAGGATCGCGGAGATCTGGGCGCCGATCTCGACCAGCCGGTCGAGGTCCTCGTCCTTGAAGCGCTTCCCCTGGCGGTTGCTCGAGACGTTGAGCACGCCGATCACGCGCTCGTCGAGCTGAATGGGCGCCGACATGGCCGACGCGATGCGCGGGCGCTCCCGGTCCTTGTAGCGAGGATCGAGAACCCGCTCGTTCACGATGAGCGGCTTCCCGCTCTGGGCGACCGTGCCGGCGATCCCTTCTCCGATCTTCTGCCGCACGGTGCGGACCGTGTCGTGCGAGAGCCCGTCGGCGAACGCGATGCGGAGCTCCCCTTCGTCCTCGTCCACCAGCATGAGCGAGCCGGCGTCGGCGCCGGTCTCCGCGATCGAGAGGGCGAGCACCTCGCGGAAGAGCCGCTGGCGGTCGTCGGAGAGGGCGAGCGCGTCGCGGATCTCGGTGAGGCGGTGTCCCGCTCCGGCCGCCACCTCGAATTCGCGCTCCCATTCGTCGATCGGGGCGGGCGGCGGGTCCGGCGCGCGCTCCGAGGCTCCGCCGTTCAGGATGGCCAGGAGGTCGGGCAGGGGCAGGAAGATGTTCGGCGAGATCCCGGCGCGCAGGAGCGCCGAAGCCCCCGGCGACTCCAGGGACGGCAGGGCGACGCGATCGGGCTTCAGCGCGAGGAGATCGAGCGGCTCGGTGGAGCGCGGGATCTGGAGCACCTCGGCGATGCGCAGCGAGAGGGACTCGGGATCGGCGCTCGCGACGAGGACCAGCTCCACCCCGTCCGCGCCCCTCGCGGTCGAAATGAGGTCCACCCGGTCGTCGGGCAGGTCCAGGAAAGCGAGTCTCATTGGATTTAGTTGTGCCGGCCCCGTTTGGTAGGCGGAATGGTCCGAGGCCGAGAACGCAAAGAGTGTACCACCCTCGAAACCGCGTGGGGGCGCGCCGGGGCCGCGCGGGCGCATTGCGGCATGCGCGTCGGGATGCAAGTTGCACGGCTCCCGGGAGGGACTACTTCGCTACGGTCAGCACCTTCGCGATCGCCACGTTCCGGTCCTGGTCGGACGCGCGGACGGTGACGGTGTGCTCCCCGGGAGGAAGGCTCGGCACCGGGATCCGGAAGCTCTCCGTGCGCTGGTCGTACAGGCCGTCCTCGGGAAAGATCTGGACCCAGTCGCCGCCGTCGACCGAATACTCGATCACGGCGATCCGCGAGTCGGCGTCGATCGCCGTGCCGCTCACCACGACGCCGCGCCCGCCGAGCCCGCTCCCCGAGGAGGTCTTCAACCCCTCGATGCGCGGCGGCACGTTGTCGATCGTCACGGCCGGGCCGGTCCGCTCCGAGGAGAGCGCCACGTCCGGCGGATTGTCCATCTTGTCCGAGGCGATCACCTTGATGCGGTAGGTCCCGTTCGCATAGGACTCGGCGTCCCACGAGACGACGCGATCCTTCTTGTCGCTCGCCAGCCTCCGCCATTCCTTCTCGTCGTCGCTTCGGATCAGCACGTCGTACGTGAGGTCGTCGCCGTTGGGATCGGCGGCGTCCCAGGTCACGGTGCGCACGCCGCGCGCCCACGCCGCGCTCGCGTCGGAGACGGCGCGCGGCCCGGTCTTCGGCAGCGAGTACTCCACCTTCAATCCGTTCGGGAAGGTCTGCGAGATCTGCGGCGGCCGGTATTCCGGGCCGCCCTCCATGAACGGCTGGTCGGGTCCGAACACCTGGATGTTCGCGATCTCGGGCGGCAGGTTGCGCTGCCGGTAGGAGACCTCGGCCATCGAGAGGAGCGGAAGATCGCCCCCCGCCTTCTTCAGGCGCAGGCGGAACTGGAGGAAGCGCGCGGGCGGGCTCTTGATCTCAGCGCCGCCGGGACCGATCGGCGTCTCGGGGCTCCAGCCGCTCCAGCCGTCGTCGGGCGTCTGGCTCAAACCGCTGCGCGAGGACCACGTCGCCTCGCCGTCGCGCAGGGAGATGAGCGCGCGCCCCCAGGACGCCACGGAACGGAGATCGTGCGCGTCGGAGAGGTAGGTCCCCTGGGCCGCGGGGCCGGAGCCCAGCGCGTAGAGGGTGGCCGGGTTGCCCGTCGCCGCGAAGGTCTCGCCGCCGGCCCGCACCAGCGCGAGCACCTGCTTTTCGTCCGGGGCGCCGAGCAGCGCGTACTTGCGATTGGTCGAGACGCGGAAGAGCGCGCCGGGGTCGCCCGTCGAGACCCACACCGACTGGTCGTCGGCGGGAATCATGGCGTAGATGTAGTCGGCCGACGGAGCGTAGAGGAGCCGCGCGCTCCCGTCGGGCTGCACGAGATAGACGCCGCTCCGTCCCCCGCTCGTGGGTGTGACGTCCACGGCGTAGGGATTGGAACCGCTCCCCGTCGCGCGCGACGACGCCTGCCCCTTGCTCGCGCCGACCGCGACGGAGCCGTCGGGGAGCACCGCGATGGCCCGGATCTCGTCGGCATCGGCGTCATAGATCACGCGCTGGCGCCCGGCGCCGTCGACCTTCACGAGGAGCCCCTTGGCGCCCGTGCCGGCGAGGAGCGCGCCGTCCTTGGCCCACGCGAGCGCGAGCACGTTCACGTCCTTGGTCTCGGCATAGACGGAGCCCTTACCCGGGCCCGTCACCTGGAAGATCTTCCCGCGCGGGCCGGTGCCGGCGTACAGCGCGCCGTCCTTGCCGACCAGGAGCGACCAGATCGACTCCTCGCCCGTCTTGAAGTAGCGCGTGGTGTCGCCGCGCGCCGTGATCCGGAAGATCTCGCCACCGGGGGCCGACGCGGCGTACACGTCGTCCTTGGCGTCCACGGCCATCGCCGTGATCTCGCTGGCGCCCGTCTTCCAGAGGAGCTTCGGCCCCTCGCCGCGCGTCCAGCGGTAAATGCCGCCGTTGTCGCCCGTGCCGAAATAGACCCGTCCCTTCGTGTCGCGCGCCAGGCTCCAGATGTAGGCCACGTCGGGCAAGTGGGTCACGACCGAATCCCAGCCCGGTCCGAGGGTGAGATAGCCGTCGCTGTCGATCGCGACGCCGACGACCTGCTCGCCCTGGAGGAAGTCCCCGGCGCTGTCCAGCCGCCAGAAGGACGTGCTCACGGCGTGCGCGGAGGGTGCAAGACACGGGAGTGCGAGCGCCGCGGCGAACAGCGCGGCGGCGCGGGCGGAAGCGCGGAGGGTCGTCAGAACGTCTCTCCTTTCGCGACGGGCCTGCTGGGCGGGACGTCCGGCGTCATCGCACGCCGGGAATGACGGTGACGGTGGCGCTCTCGCATCCGCGCACGACGTGTCCGAGCGGGATCGCGAGTTCGGACACGGTCGCGCCCTTGGTGGTGGCCGACTCTCCCGACTTGGGCGAGGACCCGAGCACGTTGAGCACGGAGCCGGGCGCCTGGGACATCTCGCGACCGCCGACGACGGCGCCGCCGACGGTGCGGTAGAGCTGCACGTAGATCTTGTCGGACGGACGGTCCGACTCGATCAGGTCGGCGAGCTGGTCGAAAGTCTCGGGCTGGTACCGCTCCGGGGCGCGCTGCATCTCCCACTTCTCGGTCTCGGTGGCGTCGCAGACGCGCACGGTGAGATCGCCGGCCGGCGTCGCGGGCGGAACGCGGACCCGCACGCGGCGGGTCTCGACCAGGCGGTTCGAGCGGCGGAGCGTGAGGTCCACGTCGAGCGAATCGCCCGCGATGATCGCGGCGGGCGCGACGCGGATCCCGAGCAGCGCCGCCTCGTCGATCCCGTCCTCCACGCGCACGTCCACGCGGACCGAGTCGAGGCGCGAGGGGCGGAAGCGGTCGCCGAGGAGCAGCGTGAGCGACTGTCCCACGGTCTCCCCCACCCCCGAGACGGGCGCGGTGCTGATGAAGGTGTCTTCCTTGTGGATCGTGCGCCCGCCGCCGTTCATGTAGAGCGCGAACTCGTAGCGCAGCGTGGACACGCCGGCGTCGTAGAGCGCTTCGGAGATGGAGTTCACGACCGTCGCGCTGACGAGCGCGGGGGTGAGATAGCGGCTCCGCGCCACCTCCATGTGGTACGAGCGGGAGCGGCCGCCGCTTCCGGCGATCGCGACCGATACCGGAATCATCGACGGGGCCGGGCCCATCGTCCCCGCGATCCCGACGCTCCGGTCGGCGAAGATCGTGCCGCAGGTCACGGTGGGCGAGCCGATCTTGTTCGAGATCTGCTGGCTCGACATGATCGTATGGATCTTGGCCGCCGTCATCGGCAGCTCCATCCAGCCCATCGCGAGGAAGGGATGCCCGAAGGCGAGAACGCGGTCGCCGTCGCGATACGTCACCGTGCCGATCGCGGCCGCCGACCAGTCGCCGCGCACGAGCTGGACGCCGATGGCCGAACCGGGGCGGAGGGAGTCGCAGGAGCCGCCCGGCGCGTTGGCGCCTCCGGGGCTCGCGACGAAGCCGCGCTCGGAGAGCCAGGGCTCGAGGTAGTGGATCGCTTCGTTGGTGAAGCCCGCAAGCGCGAGCGGCGTGGCGATCGGCCGGGCGCCGCCGGCGTCGGCGGACTGCTCCTTGGGCGCGCCGAGGGACCCGAAGGCGTCCTCGGCGTTGGGGGGCTTGGCGCCCGGCGCCGGAAGAAGGCTCAGCATCTGATCGATCGGCGTGATCCCGGCCATCGGCTCCTTCAGGAAGGACCACGTGTAGGAGACGGCGCCGATCAGCTTGCCGCCGATGTACACCGGGCTGCCGCTCATCCCCGCGATGACACCGGTCCTGTCCACCACCGGACCCGACGCCTTCGCCATGATCAGGTCGAAGCCGGGGCGATAGCCCTTCAGCACCCCGACGATCGTGACGGCAAAGGTGTCGATCTGGGTGCCGGAGAAGACGCTGTAGCCGGTGCCGGTCATCCCCTCGCGGACCTCGGAGACCGGGAGCGTGGCCGAAGGGGGGATGAGGGGCAGCAGGGCCGCCCCAGCCGCGGCGCCGGGCAGGGTTCCCCCGAGGAGGACCCCAAGGATTCCGGAGGCGAGGAGGAGAGCCGGTAGGACGCGCCCGAGCGCGCGACGGGTGGTCATTAGTAGTGGGAACAATACGGACTGGAGGAAGGTTCCGTCAACGAGTGCCGCCGCTTCCCCGCGCCCGGTCGCGCAGCGAGGCCAGGCGCTGGAGCGCGTCCAGCGGCGTGAGCCGCTCCACGGGGGCGTCGGCCAGCTCGGCGAGGAGCGCGGCCCGCTCGTCCGCCCCCACGCCCCGCGCGGCACCGCCGGTCCCTTCCCTCCGCGCGCCGTTCTGGCCGGCCGCGTGCTCCCGCTCCAGGCGTGCCAGGATCTCCTCGGCGCGGGCGAGCACCTCGCCCGGCACGCCGGCGAGCTGCGCGACGTGGATCCCGTAGGAGCGGTCGGCCCGCCCCGGCGCGATCACGTGCAGGAAGACGATCTTTCCCTCGTTCTCCGAGACCCGCACGTTCCGGTTCTTGAGCCGCGGGAGCGTCGCCTCGAGATCGGTCAGCTCGTGGTAGTGGGTGGCGAAGAGGGTGCGCGGGCGCGCGCGCGGTCCCTGGTGCAATGCCTCGGTCACCGCCCACGCGAGCGAGAGCCCGTCGTAGGTGCTCGTCCCCCGCCCGACTTCGTCCAGGAGCACCAGGCTCCGGTCGGTGGCCTGGCGCAGGATGGTCGCGGTCTCCTCCATCTCGACGAAGAAGGTCGAGGCGCCGCGCGCGATCTGGTCCGAGGCGCCGACGCGCGTGAAGATCCGGTCGGCCAGCCCGATCTCGGCCGCCGCCGCGGGGACGTAGGAGCCGACCTGCGCCAGGTAGACCGCCAGACCCACCTGGCGGAGGAAGGTGGACTTGCCCCCCATGTTGGGGCCGGTGATCAGCCAGATCTGCTCCCGCTCGCCGTCGAGCGCGCAGTCGTTCGGGACGAACGCGCCGCCGTCCAGCGCGCGCTCCACCATCGGATGCCGCGACTGCTTCAGCACGAGCTTCCGATCCTCGGTCAGGGCCGGGCGCGTCCATCGCTCGCGCGCGGCGGTCTCGCCGAGCGCGCGGTACAGGTCCAGCTCCGCCACCACCCGCGCCGCGTCGTGCAGGGCGCCGATCGACTCCAGGCAGCGCTCGCGCAGGCGGTGGAAATGCGCCGCTTCCGAGCGGCGGCTCTCCACGCTGGCCGCTTCGATCCGCTCCTCCATCCGCTTGAGCTCGGGGGTGACGTAGCGCTCGGCCCCGGCCAGGGTCTGTTTCCGAATGTAGTCCTCGGGCACGCGGTTGAGCTGGGAGCGCGTCACCTCGATGTAGTAGCCGAAGACCCGGTTGTAGCCGACCTTGAGGTTGGCGATCCCCGAGCGCGCGCGCTCCCGCGCCTCGAGCGCGAGCACCTGCTCGCGCCCGTCGCCCGCGTCGCTCCGCATGGCGTCCAGGTCGGGGTCGAAGCCCGGGCGGATGATTCCGCCCTGGGCGGCGGTGAGCGGGAGCTCCTCCATCAGCGCTTCTTCGAGCAGGGCCGCGAGCCCGGAGAGGTCGGGAAGCGACTCGCGCCAGGCGCCGATCGCGGCTCCGGTCCGCGCCTCGAGCGTGAGGCGCACGGCGGGCAGGCGCCGGAGCGCGTCGCGCACGGAGCCCAGGTCGCGCGGCGCCGCGCGCCCGGAACCCAGGAGCCCGAGCGTGCGCTCGAGATCGGGAAAGCGATGGAGCCGCTCGGCCAATTCGGTCCGAAGCGGCGCCGACTCGGCGAAGCAGGCCGTGCGGTCGAGGCGCGCCGCGACCACCGCCGTCTCGCGCGCCGGCTTCCGGAGGAGGCTCCGGAGGGCCCGAGCCCCCATCGACGTCTCGGTGCGGTCGAGCAGGTGGAGCAGCGAATGCTCCTTTCCCGCCGGCGATTCGAAGACCTCGAGATTGCGAAGCGTCACCTCGTCGACGACGAGCGGCTCCCCCTCGCGAAGCGGGCGGATCTCCCGGATCTGCGGCAAATCCGACTTCGCGAGCGAGCGGAGGTAGTCGAGCAGCGCGCCCGCGGCGCCCAGCCCCTCGCGTCCCGCGTCCAGCCCGAAGGAATCGAGTCGCGCCACCGAGAAGTGCCGGAGCAGCGCCTGGCGCCCGGCCTCGGGATCGAACCGCGCCGTCTCGCGACGCGTGATCGGCGTCTTGCCGTAGGGCCCGCTCTCGCCCTCCCCGCACACCGGATCGCGCGCGCCGCGGCCCGGGAGCGGCATCAGCACTTCGCGCGCGGGGAAGGTGAGCGGGAGTGCCGCGAGCCCCTCGGCGTCCACCGTCCCCGCGCGGAACTCGCCCGTCGAGACCTCGGCCACGGCGACGCCGACGCGCGCCTCGCCGGGGGCGAGCGCCACGATGTAGTGGCTCTCGGTCGCTTCCAAGAGGCCCAGCCGCGTCACCGTGCCCGGCGTGAGCACCTCGACCACCTGCCGGTCGACCAGCCCCTTCGCCTCCTCGGCGCTCTCCATCTGCTCGGCGATCGCGACCGAGTAGCCGCGCTCGACCAGCTTCTTGAGATACCCCTCGACCGAGTGGTGGGGCACGCCGGCGAGCGGGAGCGGGTCGCGCTTCTTGTCGCGCGAGGTCAGCGCGATGCCGAGCACGCGCGAGGCGATGAGCGCGTCCTCGCCGAAGGTCTCGTAGAAGTCGCCCATGCGAAAGAGGAGGATGCTCCCCGGGTGCTCGGCCTTGAGCCTCCGGTACTGCTCGAGCATCGGGGTCGTCTCGCCGCGGGCGGAGACGGCCTCCGCCGCGGCGTTCGCTTCCATGCGGGCCGGGGTGGCTTCCACGGGGCCCTAGCGGGGCACGACCTGGTAGGAGAGCCCTCGCTCGCGCCGGAGCCGCTCGCCCAGCGCGCGCGCCTCATCGCGCGTCGCGAACGAGCCCGCGCGCACGCGGAAGAGGGGCGGCGTCTCGCTCCCCTGGCGGACCGACACGTCGTCGTTCCCCGCCGCGCGCAGCTCGCGCGCGAGCGCGTCGGCCAGGTCCCGCCGCGTGAAGGCGCCGATCTGGATCGCATAGCCGCCGCCGATCGGCAGAAGCGGCGTCACCGTGTCTCCGGGACGGATGCCGCGGTCGCGAACCCGCGCCGCCTCGTAGGAGAGCGGGAAGCGCTGCGCCACCTGGCGGAAGACGCTGGCCGCGTCGGCCTGGCGTCCCACCGCTTCGAGGGCCGTGCCCATCGCGTAGAGCGCCTGCGGCGCGTAGTCCCCCTGCGGGTGGCGCTCCAGGAGCGTCCGGAGCGCGGCCATGGCGGCCGAGGGCTTGCTGGCGCGGAGCGCGGCCTCCGCCGTGGCGTACTCGTAGGATTCTTCTTCGGGCGAGCCCTTGAGGTCGGATTCGGCCGAGGCCAGGAACTGCAGCGCGCCCGCGGCGTCCCCACGGCCGAGCTGCGCCAGCCCGCGGGTCACCAAGCCCTGGCGCCCGGTCGCGCTCCGCTCCACGCCCGGGGTGAAGATGGCGAGCAGATTCTCGGCCTGCGCGTAGTCGCCGCTCACGTAGCGGAGCCGGGCCAGCGCCAGCGTCGCCTCGCGCCGGAAGACGCCTTTCGGATAGTGCGCCAGATAGTCCGAGAGCGCCTCGTCGTAGGCGTTGCCGTCCTCGAGGACGAGGGCGCGCAGGTACGCCGCGGCGTCGGCTTTGTCGGGAGTCAGGCCGTTTTCGGGAATCCGGATCAGGATGGCGCGGGCCTCCTCGGTGCGGCCCCGGTCGAAGGCGTCGCGCGCCGCGACGAGGAGGGCCGCGTTCGCTTCGGGGCCGGAGGGCTTCTTCGCCTCTTTTCGGGGCGCCGCCGCGACGAGCGTGACCGCGCCGCCGAGGAGCAGGACGAGCGCGGCGGCGCGCAGGCCGTGCCTCACGCGCGCTCCAGCCAGGCGAGGCAGGAGGGACAGCGCGACCAGTATTCCTCGGCGCGCTCCCCGCACTTGGGGCACGCGGGCGGCGCCGAGCCGCCCAGCTCGCGGAGCAGCGTGTCCACCTCGGTCAGCGCCCGCGCGGGATCGCCCAGGCGGCGGTGGATCTCGATCACCAGGAGCCGCGCCTCGAGCGAATGGGGATCCACCGTCATCGCCTCGCGCGCGGCATGCGTCGCTTCGGAGAGGTCGCCGCGCTTCATGTGCATGCGCGCCAGCGCGAGCAGGATCCGCGCGTCGCGCGGGTTCTTCTGCAGCATCTGCTCGTAGAGCGGTGCCAGGTCGCCGAAGCGGCCCCGCTCGAAGTAGGAGACCTCGAGCCGCTCGAGCACCAGGTGCGAGTGCTCGGGGTGCGCGGCCGCGAGGCCCTCCCAGAGCGCCATGGCCCGGTCCGGATGGTTCGTCTCGTAGTAGATGTCCCCCATCCGGAGCAGCGCCACCGGGAGATCGCGCTCCAGCTTGAGCGCCGCCTTGAAGTGCTTCGCCGCCTCTTCCAGATGCTCGTTCCGGAGGTAGACCTCGCCGATTGCGGCCCGATAGCGCGCGAGCGCCGCGGTCTCCTTCTCGCCGCGCGCCTTGGCCATCTCGACGCGCACGTCGTAGGCGCGGTCCCATTCGCCGCCCGCCTCGTACGCCTGGAGCAGGAGCGGGAGGCCGCTGCCGTTCTTCCGCTCGCGCTCGCGCAATTCCGAGGCCTCCGCGATCGCCTCCTTCGGACGCCCCACCGCGATCCAGTCGAGCACCAGCGCCTCGCGGATCGCCTTGTCCTGGGAGGGTGTGCGCGCCGCGCGCGCGGTGAGTTTCCGGTGCAGGTCGAGGGCGCGGGCGGCCTCGCCGCGCTCGCGAAGGAGGTTGCCGAGATGGATGTAGGCGTCGATGTTCCCGCTGTCTTCCTGGACGGTATCGGCGAACGCCTCGAGCGCGGCGTCCTTGTCCCCCGCGAGCAGCGCGTGCACGCCGCGCTGGTACGGCGTCTCCGGACGGGGCGGTCCGGTGTTCGCGTCGCGGGAGAAGAGCCACGCCGCGTACCCCACCGCCGCCAGCGCCCCCACCACCGCCACCCAGGTGAACAGCGGCGCCATCAGCGCCCTCCGCGCCCCTCGGGCATCAGCGTCCCCCGCCGGCCTTGGACCCCAGCGCGAGCCCCTCGAGCGGAAGATTCCGGAGCTCCGCCAGCTCCCGCTCCAGCTCCTGCTTCTGCCGCTCCGCCGCGGCCACTTCCGAGCGGGCCTTCAGCACCTGGAAGAGCACCAGCAAAAACGCGAGGAACATTCCCGCGGCGAACGCGGCGAATACCGCGACGTTCACGGGAATGGAGCGGTAGACGTGCCCGGGCAGGTTGATCGCCGTCACGCTCTCGCGCATGTTCAGGATCGCGAAGCCCACGACGAGAATCATGACGGCGAGCCAAAGGACGTTCCGGAGAAACCACATGGCACGGCCTCCTTGGGGGGAGATGGACGCGGGCGCTGCCGCGCCGATCCGCGCCAGAATAGAGGTGTACCGCGCCCGGGTCAACCGATGGCGGCGCCCGCCAGGGCGCCATTGCGAAGCGCCTCGATGCGCACGGGGAGAATGCCGCCCGCCGCGGGACGGCGTTCGAGCCGGACGGGCGCATAGATGTCGGTCATGGCGATGCATGCCGGTTCCGAGAGCTGGCCGCGTTCCGCGATGGCTGGACGAACGGAGCCGATCAGACTCCGATAGAAGGCGTCGCGCTTGGCGTCGCCGAGGGCCCGGAGCCGCTCCGACCGCTCGCGCGCCTCCGCGAGGGACGCCGCGTCGCTCTGGACCGACGCCCGCGTGCCGGGACGCGGCGAGTAGCGGAAGACGTGAAGGTGCGTGATCGGAAGGAGCGACACGAAGCGGCAGGTCTCCTCGAACTCGGCCTCCCCTTCCCCCGGATGGCCCACGATCACGTCGGCGCCGATGGCCGCGGGTCCGCCGCCGGCGAGCCGCTCCACCAGCCGTGCGTAGTCCTCGGGGCGGTAGGGGCGGCGCATCGCGCGGAGCACCGCGGGGGATCCGCTCTGGAGCGGCAGGTGGAAATGGCGGCAGAGGCGCGGCTCCGATCCCGCCAGGGCGGCCAGCGACGGGTCCACCTTGTTCGGCTCGATGGAGGAAATCCGCACCCGGTGCGAGGGGCCGAGGGAGAGGATCGACTCGACCAGGGCGGCGAGAAGCCCGCGGCGGCCGAGATCGCGGCCGTAGGCGCCCAGGTCGGCCCCCGTCAGGACGATCTCATGAAATCCGGCATCGAGAAGACGCCGCGCCCGGGCGGTCGCCTCGGCGAGGGGCAGACTCCGGCTCCTCCCGCGCACGTAGGGGACGACGCAGTAGGAGCAGAAGGCGTCGCAGCCGTCCTGCACCTTGAGCAGGGCGCGCGTGCGTCCGAAAGCGAGCGGAATGGGTAGGGAGTCTCCGGCAGGGGCGGGGGGCCGCTTCGCGCGGGCCAAAGCCACGGCGATGACGGCAAGGTCGTTCCGCTGCATGATCGGATCGCGCGGCACGACCGCGCCCGCCGCGCCCAGCCGCTCCGCGATCGTCTCGCGCTCCGCGATGCCCATGACATCCGACACGCCCGGAATCGCCGCCACTTCGCGCGGCGCGCGCTGCGCGTAGCACCCCGTCACGACGACCCGTGCGCCCGGGTGCTCGCGCGCGAGCCGCCGGATCGCCTGGCGCGCCTCCTGGTCGGCGCGCGCGGTCACGGTGCAGGTGTTCACCACCACCACGTCCGCCGCCTCCCCCTCGCGCGCCTCCGCCCATCCGGCGCCTCCCAGCGCCGCGCGCATGGCGGCGGTGTCGTGCTGGTTCAGGCGGCAGCCCAGGGTGAAATAGAAAACCCGGGGCGCCGTCGCGGACGCCCCGGGTCGGATTTCGTACGGCATGAACGCTACGCGGCCGTCGTGTCGTCGCTTCCTTCAGCGACCGGCGCCGGCTCGCCCGTCTCCTCGGCGGCCGAGGGCGAGGGCTTGAACCGCTCCTGAAACGCCTCCTGCCCGGCCCGGTCCTGATCGGCGACCCAGGCCTTGGCGCTCAGGATGATGCGGTGCGCCTGCGTGTCGACGCGCGTGACCTTGAGGTCCAGCGTGTCGCCCGGCTTGAAGCTGTCCGACGGCTTCTTGAGCCCATCCACGCCCAGCTGCGAGAGCGGGATGAATCCTTCGAGGCCGTCTTCCAGGTCCACGATGACGCCGCGGTCCAGCAGCCGGACCACCGTCCCCTTCACGATGATGTCGGGGAGGTAGCGCTCGGCCAGCGTGGGCCACGGATCGTCGCTCACCTGCTTCAGCCCGAGGCTGATCCGGCGCGCGTCCTTGTCGATGGAGAGCACCACCACGTCCACCTTGTCGCCCTTCTTCAAGATCTCGCTCGGGTGGGCGACGCGGCGGGTCCACGACATGTCGCTGATGTGGACCAGTCCGTCAATCCCCTCCTCGATCTCGACGAAGGCTCCGAAGTTGGTCAGGTTGCGGACCTTCCCCGAGAGCTTGGTTCCGATCGGGAAGCGATCGTCCAGCGTGAGCCACGGATCGGGCTCGATCTGCTTGAGACCGAGCGAGATCTTCTCGTTGTCCTTGTCGATCTTCAGGATCATCGCCTCGACTTCGTCCCCGATCGCGACGACCTTGCTCGGGTGACGCACGTGGCGCGTCCAGGACATCTCGGAGATGTGGATGAGCCCCTCGATCCCCTTCTCCAGCTCCACGAAGGCGCCGTAATCGGTGATCGAGACCACTTTCCCCTTCACGCGCTGGGTCACGTTGTAGCGCTTGTCCACGTCCTCCCACGGATACGCCGTGAGCTGCTTCATGCCGAGGGAGATGCGCTCCTTCTCGGGATCGAAGGAGAGGACCTTGACCTTCACCTTGTCCCCGATCGAGACCAGCTCGGAGGGATGGCTGACGCGGCCCCAGGACATGTCCGTGATGTGGAGCAGGCCGTCGATGCCGCCCAGGTCGACGAAGGCGCCGAAGTCGGTGATGTTCTTGACCACGCCCTCGCGAATCTGGTCCTTGGCCAGCTCCTGGATGATCTCGCTCTTCTGCTTCGCCCGGTGCTCCTCGAGCACCGCACGCCGCGAGACCACGATGTTCCGGCGCCGCTTGTTCAGCTTGATGATCTTGAATTCCATCGACTGGCCGAGCAGCGAATCGACGTTCTGCACCTGGCGCAGCGCGATCTGCGAACCCGGGAGGAAGGCCTCGACCCCGTAGAGGTCGACGACCACGCCGCCCTTGATCTTCCGCATGAGCCGTCCCTCGACCAGCTCGCCCTGGTCGGCGGCCGCCTTGACGCGGTCCCAGACCTTGACGAAATCGGCGCGCTGCTTGGAAAGAACGACCAGGCCGTCCTGATTCTCGGTCTTCTCGAGGAAGACCTCGATCTCGTCGCCGACCTTCACGCCTTCGAGGTCGGGGAACTCCTCGACCGGGATGACCCCCTCGGACTTGAAGCCCACGTCGACGGTGACTTCCTTGTCGTCGATCTTGAGCACCCGCCCGCGGACGATCTCCCCCTCTTCGAGGTCCTGAAGCGACTCCTCGTAGAGCTGGAGCCATTGCCCCATGGCGCCCGCTTCGTCCTCGCCGTCGACCTCGACGGCCCCCACGGCGGCGCCCGGCGAGGTGAACAGCTCCTCGTCGTCGTCCTGGTGGATCAGCCTCGTGGTCGTGCGCCGCTTCCGCGGCTTGGCTTCGGCCTCCGCCTCATCCGCGCCATCGTCCTTCACTTCCAGCTCTTCTTCGTGACGTCGAACCATTCCGTTACGTTACCCCCTGTTTCTATGAATTTCGGCCTCGAGGGCCGGTGCTGCCGTTCGTCGTTGCTACGCGGAGCGGGCCTGACCCGGCTCCAGATCGGTGAGACGCGCCACCACTTCGGCGATCACTTCGTCGGGCGTGGACGCCCCCGCCGAGACGCCGACCCGGCGGACGCCGGTGAACCAGGACGGGTCGATCTCTTCGGCCGACTCGACCTGGTGCACCCGCGGATTCACCTTGCGGCAGACCTCGGCCAGCTGCGCCGTGTTCGCGCTCTGCCGACCGCCGATGATCACCATCGCGTCCACCGAGGGCGCGAGCTCGACGGCGGTCTTCTGCATCGACGTCGTCGCGCCGCACAGGGTGTTGAACACCCGCACTTCCTTCCCGCGCTTCAACAGCGCGCCGACCACCTCCTGCACGTGGCCGATCGAGTGGGTCGTCTGGAACACGACCCCCATGCGCGGGATGAACTTCAGCTTCTCCGCCTCTTCGACGGTGTCGATGACGATCGCCTTGCCCTGCGTGTGCGCCACCACGCCGATCACTTCCGGGTGATGCGCGTCGCCGATCATGACGACCTTGTAGTTCTCGGCGATCAGCTTCGCCGCGTACTGCTGCGCCTTGGTCACGAAGGGACAGGTCGTGTCCACGACCTTGAGACCCCGCGACGTGGCCTGCTCGTGCACCTCGGGTCCGACGCCGTGGGAGCGGATCACCACGGTGCCGTCCGGAGCCAGCTCGGTCAGATCGCTCACCACTTCCAGTCCGCGCCGGTGGAAGAGACTCACCACCTGCGGATTGTGAATGAGCTGACCGAGTGACTTCACGGGACCCTGCGCCTCGTCCAGGGTGTCGGTCGCCATCTTGATGGCGCGCTTCACCCCGAAGCAGAACCCGGCGTTGTCGGCGACGACGACTTCCATGCAATCCCCCGCCGGGCTCAGCCCGGCAGCGCGGCGATCGCTTCCATCACGGCCGCCGCGAACGAGTTCATGGCCTCCCGGTCCGCATCGACCCGGATCGGCGGCGTCATCGGCGTGCCGACGACGATCCGAACCAGCGTCTGACGACGCAGGGAGCGCCGAATCTGGTTGGACCCCGAAATCCGGATGGGGAGCACCGGCGACCGGGTCACGACCGCGAGGCGGCCGATACCGGCCCGAGGCGCCAGAAGGGTACCGCTCTTGTTGCGGGTCCCCTCCGGAAATATGAGAACGGCTCCTCCCCCGTTCAGCACTTCTTCCGCGCCGAGCAGACCCGACCTGGCCCGGGTGCCTCGCTGAATGGGGATCGAATTATACCCCCGGAGCATCGCCCCAAACACCTTATTTTGGAAGAGTTCCGCCTTCGCCACGAAGTGCAGGACCCGGGGGAAATTGGACCCCACCAGGGGCGGATCCCAGAAGCTGATGTGGTTGCAGGCGGCGATCAAGGGCCCGCTCCGCGGCACATGATCGAGCCCCTCGATGCGGAACTTGAGGAAAGTCCGCGAAAATCGCTTCACAAAGCGGCTTCCGAACCAGTAGAAGGGCTTGGTCGGGCCGGGTCCCCGGCGGGCCAGCTCGGCCCAGCGGGTCACCACCGCGACCTGCTCCTCCAGCCCCAGGTCCGAGGTGTCGAGCCGGATGGCGTCCCCCGCCGGCAGGAGCGGGCTCTCCGCCCTCCCCTGGTCGCGGGCGTCCCGCTCCCGGATCATCGCCTCGATCGCGGTCAAATCGGGGCGCTCGCCCCGGCTCTCCAGCTCCCGAAAGCGGCGCAGGGCCCGCACCGCCACCGAAGCCTCGAGGAAGATCTTGAGGTCGGCGCGCGGGAAGACGACCGTGCCGATGTCGCGCCCCTCCATGACCACGCCCGGGGGGCTCGCGAACGAGCGCTGGATGGCCACCAGCCGGCGGCGGAGACCCGGATGGACCGCGACGCGCGAGGCGGCGTCTCCGGCTTCCGCGGTGCGGATCTCGCCGTCGAGCAGCCGTCCGCCGCAGCGGAGACCCTCGGGCGTCGGCTCGAAGCGGACCCCCTCCAGCGAGCGGAGCATCTCCGCTTCGGAGTCGAGGTCAGCACCCGCCTGCAGCGCGACCCACGCCGCCGCGCGGTACATGGCCCCCGAGTCCACGTGCGGGAGGGCCAGGGCCCGCGCCACGGCGCGCGCGGTCGCGCTCTTCCCGGCGCCGGCGGGACCGTCGATGGCGACCACGAAAGCCCTCAACGGCGAAGGCTCCGGAGCCTGTCGAGAAAATCGGGATCGGAGATCGCGGCCGCATCGGCGCCTTCCACCGTGACGCCTTCTTTCGCGACGAGGCCGGCCACGAGGAAGGCCATGGCGACGCGATGGTCCCCGGCCGCGTCCACGCGGCCGCCGCGCAGCGAGCCCTTCCCCTCGATGATCCAGCCGTCTTCCAGCTCCTCCACGGCGCCACCGGCCGCGCGGAGCGCCGCCGCCACGGTCGCGATCCGGTCCGACTCCTTCACGCGCAGCTCGCGCGCGCCGCGGATCTCGCTCCGTCCTTTCGCGAACGCGGCGAGCACCGCGACCATCGGAAGCTCGTCGATCAGGCGCGGCGCTTCGTCGTCCGCGACCGTTACGGGGCGGAGACCGCCCGCTTTCACGTGAAGGTCGGCCAGCGGTTCCTCGCCCGCTCCCCTCGCTTCGAGCCGCTCGATCCCCGCGCCCATCCGCATGAGGAGATCGAGGAACGCCGTGCGGGTGGGGTTGACGCCGACGCCGCGGATCGTGATCTCGGAGCGGGGCACGAGCGCGGCCGCGGCCACCAGGAAAGCGGCCGCCGAGAGGTCCCCCGGCACCTCGATCTC
>DASSLZ010000064.1:0-3483 GCA_035689165.1 Candidatus Eiseniibacteriota bacterium
GCGACGACTCCCGACGCGCCCGACGCGCCGAGCTCGGCGGGGCCGGAAGTCGACGGTACGGATACGGGCTCCGGAGCGAGGGCCGCCGTGAGCGAGCCGGTCGAATCGAACTCCAGGGACGCGGCCGACCGCGGCCGGAGCGACCAGGAAAGCGCGCTCCCGCCCGAGTTCGAGATCGTGAAGGTGCGCGTCGTGGTCTGGCCCGTGTGGAGCACGGCATCCTGGTGCACCGGCGCGAACGCCGCGACCGGCGGGATGATTCCCCCCGCGGCGAGCGGCACGCGCGTCACCGGCTGGTCGGGGTCGTTGCTCGCGATGACCACGGCCCCGGTGACCGTGCCGGTGTGGGTCGGCGCGGAGGTCACGAAGAGATCCCACGACTGCCCCGGCGGAAGGTCGAACCCGCCGGGGTCCGCCGAGAAATCGGAACCCTCGACGCGGACCGAATCCACGTGCAGGTCGGCGAAGCCCGAGTTGGTGATGAAGAGCTCCTCGGTATCCGAGGTGCCGACGGGGATCGGGCCGAAGGCGATCATCGTGGGATCCACGTCGAGATCCGGTGCGGCGGTGACGTGCATCCCGACCGGAACGTCCAGGGTCCGGCGCGCGGGATCGTTCGTGGTCAGCCGCACGAGCCCGGCGTAGTCGCCTCCGGGCAGCGCGTCGGCATTCATCGTCACGGCGATCGGGAATCGCCCTCCGCCGACCGCGCTCCCGCCGCCGGGCAGCACGGAGAGCCAGCGCGGCGCGGGCACTCCCCCGGCGCCCAGGGCCTGCACGGTGAAGTCGAGCGCGCCCGCGCCGTCGTTGCGCACGTCCACGGTGAATGCCTGGCGCTGGCCGGTCAGCAGCGACGCGTCCAGGGACGTTGGATCCACCGCGGCCGCCGGGGGGGCCGTCGTGCGGAACGTGATCACGTTGGAGAGCGGCGATGAATTCCCGAACTCGTCGCGCGCCACCATCGCCACGTAGTAGTCGGTGAGCGGTGCTAAGCCGCCGATCGAAGCCTCTTCGCGGCTCCCCGCGGCCCGCGGCACCGGCGTCCCGGCGACCCGCGTCGCCGAAGCGAAGGTGGAAGCGTCGAGAGGTGCCAGGGAGTAGCGGATCTCATACTCGGTCGCCGTGCCGCTCCCTCCGTCGTCACCGGTCGCGGTCCAGGCCAGGGTCACGCGGTCGGAGGAGACGAAGCTCGAGGCCAGATCGGCGATCGGGCCCGGGGACGTCGAGTCCACGCCCTCCAGCATGCGGGCCGCGTTCAGCCGCCCTCCGCTCACGCAGAGCCCTGAGAGCGCCGGGATCCGATCGGTGGCCGAGAGCAGCACTTCCTTCATGGTCGCCGCCCCCATCCCGGGAAAGCGCGACTTGAGGAGCGCGAGCGCGCCGGACACGTGCGGCGCCGCCATCGAGGTTCCGCTGTTCAGGCCGTACAGCCCGCGGGGAAGGGTGCTCAGGATCTGGACGCCGGGCGCGAACAGGTCGACGCCGTTCACCCCGAAGTTCGAGAAGGAGGCGCGATCGTCCGTGCGGGAGGAGGCGCCCACCGCGATCACGTTCGGCTCGGGAAAGCTCGCGGGATAGTTCCCGAACGTGTCGTTGCTCGAGCCCGTGTTCCCCGCGGCGGCCACGAAGAGCACCCCTTCCTCGTTCGCCCCCTGAATGGCCAGCTCCAGCGACTGGGCGCGTTCGGGACTGCCCCAGGAGGCGTTGATCACCGAGGCGCCCGCGAGAACCGCGTAGTCCACGCAGTCCACCGCGTCGGCGGTCGTGCCGGTCCCTCCGGCGTCGAGGAACTTGAGCGGCAGGAGCCGCACGTGCCAGACGACGCCCGCGACGCCGATTCCATTGTCGCCGTGCGCCCCGATCGTCCCCGCGACGTGCGTCCCGTGGCCGTTGTCGTCGCTGGGATCGGCATCGAAGTTGGCGAAGTCGAAACCGTGCACGTCGTCCACCAGCCCGTTTCCGTCATCGTCCAGCCCGTTGCCCGAGATCTCGGCGGGATTGGTATAGAGATTGGAGACCAGGTCGGGATGGGTCAGGTCCATCCCGGTGTCCACGATCGCCACCACGACCTGGTTCGATCCCGTGGTCTGGTCCCACGCGGCGACGGCGTGGATGTCCGCGCCCGGCGTGCCCCCCTGCTGTCCCGTGTTCTGGAGCGCCCACTGGATCGCGAAGGAGGGATCGTCGGGGACGGCGTCGGCGTGGAGGAGATAGTTGGGTTCGATGATCCGGACCGCCGGATCGTTCCGGTACTGCGCCACGGCGTCCTCGACCCGTTTCGTGATCCGGTGGCGCTCGACGTGGCTCCGGCGCGAGGTGTGGATCTTCGTGGCGCCGAGGTCCTTGAGAATGGCGCGGACCCGCTCGGGACGCGCGTCCGGCTGGAAGACGAGAAGCACCTCGCCCTCGACGTAGCGCGGACCTTTGGGCGGAGCGGACGGTGCGGTCGAGGCGGCGGGCGTGGGCGCGGGAGCCGGCGCGGAGCGGGCGTACGAAAGCGGCGCGGCGCCGAGGAGGACACTGAGGAGCGCGGCAAACGATGTGCGGAATCGGGAACCAGGCGCGGCGCTGCGACGCAAAGATGACCCCCAGGACCTCTCCGAGCCCGTCTCACGATACAGGAGCGCGCGACCTTAGGCCAGCCCTTCCGCCGCTGTGGACAGGGACTTCGGCCGGGTGGAGAATGAGGCCATGGCTCTTGCCGACAGTCCCTCGCGGTCTCAGGCGCCGGCCCGCGGCGTCGCCCCCGAGCTCGACCGCGTCCTCGGGACGCGCTTCCGGGTTCTCGACGACGGCTTCGTGCGCGTCGTGGACTACATGGGCTCCGACGAGTCGATCGTCCAGGCCGCGCGCGTCTCCTATGGCGAGGGGACGAAGAAGGTGCACGAAGATCGCGGCCTGATCCGCTACCTGATGCGCCACCAGCACACGACGCCGTTCGAGATGTGCGAGATCAAGCTGCATGTGCGGGTCCCGATGGACTGCTGGCGGCAGTGGATCCGGCATCGCACGGCCAACGTCAACGAGTACTCGACGCGCTACTCGGTGGCGATCGATTCGGCGCAGACCACGGCGCCGGAGGAGTGGCGGGCGCAGTCTTCGGAGAACCGCCAGGGGAGCGACCAGTTCCTCGATCCGGAGCAAGGGAAAGCACTCTCGGCCGAGGAGCGCGCGCTGCAAGAGAAGGCACGAGAGGTCTACGAGCACCGGCTGGCGGAGGGGGTCGCGCGGGAGCAGGCGCGCAAGGACCTGCCGCTCTCCACCTACACCGAGGCGTACTGGAAGGTCGACCTCCACAACCTGCTCCACTTCCTGGCGCTCCGCATGGACCGCCACGCGCAGGCCGAGATCCGCGCCTACTCCGAGACGATCGGGCGTGAGATCGTGAAGCGCTGGTGTCCCATCGCGTGGGAAGCGTTCGAGGACTACCGGCTCCATTCGCTGGTCCTCTCGCGGATCGAGCGCGAGGTGGTGGCCGCGCTC
>DASSLZ010000065.1:0-26860 GCA_035689165.1 Candidatus Eiseniibacteriota bacterium
TCCCGAACCGCGATCTTCGGATTCTTCTGCGACAGCACCATCGTGATCGCCGCCGTCAACGTCGTCTTCCCGTGATCCACGTGGCCAATCGTACCCACGTTCACGTGCGGCTTCGTCCGCTCGTACTTCTGCTTCGCCATCCGATCAGACCCTCCGCTCTGGGTTCGACGTCGATCCGGTGGAACGACCCCGGCGCGATCAGGACTAGGACACCGATATCGAGACTGCGACGATCAGCGCCGCGGTCGGCGCGCCGTTCGAGTTAATGGAGCCCACGAGCGGAATCGAACCGCTGACCTTTTGCTTACCATGCAAATGCTCTACCGACTGAGCTACGTGGGCGGTGGTGCGGCGCGCAGCACGGGCCAGGCGAGGAGAGGGCATCGCTCGCTCCCTCGAGCGCCGGCCCTTCGGCGCCTGATTGTTTCTGATAAGGCAAAAAACGCCGATCGGCCTTCCTCCCGACTTCAAGAAGGTCGTCGGTGACTACGAATCGAGTACGGTAATCGAGGGCGAAGATGCGGTCAACAGGAAATTTGCGCCGGTTGTGGGTGCCGCTTCGGGCCTCGAGTATTTGGACTTTTGGGGGGTGGAAAGGATTCTCGGGTGGAGGAAATTGGGGGGAATACGTGAAAATACTTACGAATTGGGTAAGTGGGTCGAACTGTGGGCGTTGGGTTACTTCACGTCGCGGAGGTCTACGCTGAAAGGCCCAGGAGTTCCGCCGGCTCTGGCCGGCGGTACATGAGTTCCGCCGGACTGCGGTCCGGCGGAATATGGAGCGGGAAACGGGATTCGAACCCGCGACCCTCAGCTTGGAAGGCTGACGCTCTAGCCACTGAGCTATTCCCGCCCCGAATCGTTACTTGCGACTGCGGTCGCCTGCCGCTTGACCCTTTGACTGCTGAGAAATGGAGGGGGAAGGATTCGAACCTTCGAAGGCTAAGCCGGCAGATTTACAGTCTGCTCCCTTTGACCGCTCGGGAACCCCTCCGGCACGGCGAATCGATCACGTTTGGAGCTGGCGAAGGGACTCGAACCCCCAACCGCCTCATTACAAATGAGATGCTCTACCATTGAGCTACGCCAGCAAAGGGACGCGGACGCCTGAGCGCGCGCGCTCCGGGCCGCAGTGTACGGGGAGAGGCTCCGGAGGTCAACGCGGGAGGGGGTGTCGAGCCGGCCGGGGCGCAAGCGGGGTCAGCGGCGCCGAGCTGTCGTCGATTCCGACCGGAGGGCGGCAAGGAGCGAGCCCACCGGAATCTCGCCGTCGGCGCGGTCGCCGATCGGCGTGTCCACCACGCGCGTGAGCGTGAAGTGGAAGCGGCTTCCCTGGCCGGGCACGCTCTCGGCCCACAGCCGCCCGCGGTGCGCTTCGATGATGCCGCGGCAGATCGCCAGCCCCAGCCCCGTGCCTCCCTGCTCGCGCGTCGCCGAGTCTTCGACCTGCGTGAACTTGCCGAAGATCCGCTCGAGATCCTCGGGCGCGATCCCCTTCCCCTGGTCGCTCACGATCACCTCGAACTCGTGCTCGTGCGCGCGCAGCTCGATCGAGACGCGTCCGCCCGGTTTGGAGAACTTGAGGGCGTTGGAGATCAGGTTCTCGAGCACCTGCTGGATCCGGCTCGGGTCGGCGAAGACCATCGCGGGCTCCTTGGGGAGCCGGGCGTCCACCTCGATCCCCTGTCCTCCGGGAAGCTGCGGCACCCAGAAGAGGCATTTCTCGATCAGCTCGTTCAAGGACGTCGGAAGGAACTGCACCGAGAGCACGCCGGCTTCGATCTTCGAGACGTCGAGAATGTCCTTCACCAGGCGGATCAGCCGGTCCACCGACTCCTGACAGAAAGCGATGAGCTGGCGCTGGTCGCTCGTCTCGTCGAATTTGCTGCTGGAGACGAGGAGGTCGAGCGAGGACTTCATCACGGTGAGCGGCGTGCGCACCTCGTGAGAGGCGATGGAGAGGAACTCGCTCTTGGAGCGGTCCAGCTCCCGCACCTGGTCGAAGAGGCGCGCGTTCCCGACCGCGGCCGCCACCTGCGCGGCGAAGAGCGAAGCGAGGGAGACGGCGTCGGAGTGGAACTGCTCGGCCTCGCCGAAGGCGACCAGCGCGCCCACCGTCTCGTCGTTCACCCGAAGGGGCGCCGTCAGGGCGTAGCCGCCCGGGATCGAAGCGAGGCAGGTGAATCCCGCGGCGGCCAGCTCGGCGCGGGTGAGGAGCCGCGTCTCGGCGCCGAGCACCTTCTCCACCGGCTCGAGCGCGACCTCCCACTCATCGGCGGAGACCGCGCGCCCCTCCACGGCCCAGACGCGTATGGCGCGGTCGCGGCGCCCCGCGGCGCCGGCCACGACGACGTCGCCGCCGCAGATCGCCCGCAGGCCGCGCGCCGCCACGGCGAGCATCCGCGGGAGCTCCAGCGTCGCCGCCGTCTGCGAGCCGAGCCGGTGGAGGTCGCGGAGGCGCGCCTGCTGCGCGGCGTTCCGCGACTGCGAGGCCTCCAGGCTCTGCGCCATGAGATTGATCGCGTCCCCCAGCTGCCCCAGCTCGTTGCGCGCGCCCACCTGGATCCGCGTCTCGAGCCTCCCGCGCGCGATCTCGCCGACCCCGCGCAGCAGCTCATCCACCGGCCGGGTGACCCAGCGGGAGACGGCGCTCGAGGCCGCGACGCTCGCGCCCAGCCCCACGAGGAAGATCCCGAGCGTGACGTACCAGAGGAGGTGGGCCTCGGCGATGAGCCCCGCCGCGCTCAGCTCCACGACGACCAGTCCGACCGACTCGCCGGAATCGGTGCGGATCGGCGCGACCGCCACGACGCGCGCCATGTCCGGCTTCGTGAGATCCAGGATCGCGCAGGCCGTGCTGGTCATGGCGGCGTGAATCAGGTCGGCGGGGACGGTCTCCGGCGGCGGCGAGCCGATCGGGAGGCGGCCGCCGCGAAGCGAGGTCTCCTCGCGGACCGGCGCGGCGCCGCCCATGTCGAGGACCACGCCCCAGGCGCCGAGCCTGCCGACGGGCGCCAGCGTGAAGAGGTGGTAGATCGAGGGATTCGCGCGCCGGAGCGCGCTCAGGTCGTCCACGATGGTGCGGAAGGCCTGCGTGTTCATGTCGGCGGGCGTTCGGATCAGGCGGTGGTCGTCGGCGTGGATCAGCGCGGCGGCGGTCTCGGCGGCGGTGGTCGCGGTGCTGGCCAGCTGGCGGCGCAAGGCGGCCTGGCCGTTCTGATACAGCAAGATCGTGGCGAGGACGAGGAAGCCGCTGCCCACGGCGAGGAACAACATCTGAAGTTCGCCCTTGAGCGTTCGCGGGCGTTGGAAGAGCTGCATGGGCGGCGCCGTGCCCTCGAAGGAGTTACGTCCGGCGCCGGACCTTCGTCCCCTCCTTGGAGTCCTTCAGGTCGTATCCCAGCGCCGCGATCTGGTCCCTCAATTGATCGGCACGCCCCCACTGCATCTGCATCCTGGCCTCATCCCGTTGCCGTACAAGCTCTTGCACCTCGAGGGGGAGGGCCTGCGCGGCGGGCGGCCCGCCCCAGAAGAGGCCGATCGTCTCCCCCAGCTCCCGGAGATGGCGCCCGGCGACGGGCAGGGCGGCGCGCTCCTGCGGATGGGCGTCCGCCTGGTCGGCCACGCGATTGATCGCCTTGGCGATCTCGAAGAGGTGTCCCTGAGCGCGCGCGGTGTTGAAGTCGTCGTCCATCGCCTCGCCGAACTGGCGGCGCAGCTCGGAAATTTCCTGTAAGAGGCGGGTCGCGTCGAGGTCCTGCCCCTGCCCCGCCGCGGAGGCGCCGGCGCTTTCCGCCCGCGCGAGCGCATCGCGCAGCCGCGCGTAGGCGATCCCCGCCTCTTCCAGCCGCTCCTCGTTCCACTCGATCGGGCTCCGGTAGTGCGTGGACTGGAGGTAGAACCGCACCACCTCGGGCTCGACGCGCGCGACCACATCCTCGATCGAGAAGAAGTGCTTCGTCGACTTGGACATCTTCGCGCCTTCCAGATTCACGAGGCCGTTCTCGATCCAGTAGCGCGCGAAGGTGCGGCCGGTGGCGGCCTCCGACTGCGCGATCTCGTTCTCGTGGTGCGGGAAGACCAGGTCCTGGCCGCCGCCGTGGAAGTCGAACTCCTCGCCCAGGTACTTCATCGCCATCGCCGAGCACTCGATGTGCCACCCCGGCCGGCCCGGACCCCAGGGACTGTCCCACGCGGGCTCGCCCGGCTTGGCGCCCTTCCAGAGCGTGAAGTCGAGCGGATCGCGCTTGGCCTCGCCGACCTCGATCCGGACGCCGCTCCGGAGCTCGTCCACGTTCCTCCCCGACAGCTCGCCATAGCGCGGCCAGCGGCGCACGTCGAAGTAGACGTCGCCGTTCGACGCGTACGCGTGACCCTTCTCGATGAGCGTCGCGATCAGCGCCGTGATCTCGGGAATGTGGCGTGTCGCTCTCGGGTAGTGCGTCGCGGGCTTCAGGTTCAGGAGCTCGCCGTAGCGGAGGAACGCCTGGATGTTCCGCTCCGCGACCTCGCCGTGCGGAATCCCCTCCTCGTTCGCGCGCGCGATGATGCGGTCGTCGATGTCGGTGAAGTTCGTGACGTAGGTGACCACGAAGCCCTTCGACTCGAGATAGCGGCGGATCGCGTCGGTGGAGACGGCGTAGCGCATGTGGCCGACGTGCGGCTTGTCCTGGACGGTCATGCCGCAGACGTACATGCCCGCGCGCCCCGGAAGGACCGGATCGTACGGAACCTTGGACCGCCGGCGCGTGTCGTAGACGCGGATCCCGGCTCCCGGCGTGCCGCTCATGGCCGGCGCTCCATCCGGCTCCCGCTCACGCGCCGTCCGCCGCCGCGTCGTGGAGGCGCGCGTCGCGCAGCTTCGCGGCCGACCCGGGCACCGTGCCGGGCGCGGGCGATTCGGCCGCGGTCGAGTGGATCGTGATCCCCTCGGCGCGAAGCCGCGTGACCGCGCCGAAGCGAAGCGCGCGCGCCACGGCGAGGCGGTGCTCGGGAAGGGTTCGCGCCTGGAGCATCATCGTGTACTGCCCGACCGAGACGTCCTCCATCCCGAGGACGCGCGGCGCGTCGCGGAGGAGCGGCTTCAGCGCGGGCTCCAGCGCGGCCTCGGCCAGGTAGCGCTCCAGGACCGACGCGACGCGGGCCGGATCCTCCGTCAGGCTGACCGGGATCCGCACGATGGGCGACGACCAGGCCTTGGTCAGATTGGTCACCACCTTGATCTCTCCGTTGGGCACGAAGTGCAGAGCTCCCTCGCCGTCCCGGACCTCGGTGTGGTGCAGCGTGAGCGCCTCGACGGTGCCGGCCACGCCCGCTACCTGCACCACGTCGCCGACCACGTACTGGTTGTCGTAGATGATGAAGAAGCCGCTGATCCAGTCGCGCACCAAGGACTGCGCGCCGAGCCCCGCGGCGACGCCGAAGCCGCCGGCGGTCGCGATCGCCGGCGTGATGTCCAGCCCCAACTCCCGCACCGCCATCAGCAGCGCGACCACGATGATCGCGGCCCGCGCCAGCCCGCGCACCACGCCGCCCAGCGTGCGCGCGCGCTTCTCGCGCGAGATCTCGTCCCCCCGGCCCGCGGCGCGAATCGCCCGCTCCAGGCGCTGGACGAGGATCCCCGCCACCCGGATCAGGATGAGCGCGCCGAGCGCGATCAGCCCGACTTTGATCGCGAGCGTGGCGTAGTTGAACGCTTCGGCGGCGTCGGCGCGGAACGGCGTGGGTCTCACGGGGTCGTCGGGATCGTCGACGTCATCGCGATGGGGCGAACGGGAGCCGGCGTCATGCGGCCGGTCTCAGGCGCCGGAGCGCGCGGCCGTGCGGGCCGGCGCCGATTCCACGATGGCGCGCACGAGATCCCGGTAGGAGAGTCCCGCCGCGCCGGCCGCCTTGGGAACGAGGCTGGTCTCGGTCATGCCGGGCACGGTGTTCACCTCGAGGCACCACGGCGTGCCGTCCTCGGCCAGACGGAAGTCGACGCGCGCGATGCCGGAGCAGCGGAGCGCCCGGTAGGATTCGCGCGCCAGCGCGAGCAGGCGCTCGGTCAGGTCGGGCGGAAGCTTGGCGGGCACCTCGTAGCGGCTGGCGCCGGCCGTGTACTTGTGCTGGTAGTCGTACCAGCCCCCTTCGGGGGTGATCTCGACCACCGGAAAGGCACGCTCGTCCAGCACCGCCACCGTCACCTCGCGTCCTTCGATGAACGACTCGACCAGGATCAGGCGGCTGTAGCGGCGCGCCTCTTCGATCGCGGGAAGGAGATCCTCGC
Source organism: Candidatus Eiseniibacteriota bacterium (assembly GCA_035689165.1). GTDB lineage: Bacteria > Eisenbacteria > RBG-16-71-46 > SZUA-252 > SZUA-252 > DASQJL01. The sequence goes on from DASSLZ010000065.1 coordinate 6,269, forward strand.
GACGCTTGGCCACGGAGATTCCGACGCTCGAGCCCTGGTCGTTCGGCTTCACGATGAGGGGGAAGCCGCCGAGCCTGGCGATGGCCGCCTCGCCGATCGCCGGCGCCCAGGCCGCTGCGGGATCGGCGGGCGCCTCGAGCTCGATCCAGTCGGGGGTGGGAATGCCGAAGTCGCGGAAGATCCGCTTCGAGAGCGATTTGTCCATCGAGACGGCCGACGCGAGGACGCCCGACCCGGTGTAGGGGATGCGGGCGAGGTCGAGCACCGCCTGCAGCACCCCGTTCTCGCCGTCGCCGCCGTGCAAGGCGATGAATACGAGGTCGGCCGCGCGCGGGATCGCTTTCGCGTAGATCTCGAGATTGCCCGCGCCCGCGCCGGGAACGGGAAGCCGGCCGGAATCGTCGAGCGATTCCGCGGGGGCCTCGGCCGGCGGCGCCGCGCGCCCCGAGCCCAGGGCCTGCGCCGCGTCGGGATCGGGGAGGATCCGGCCGGTGCCGGTATCGAGCAGCGTGACCTCGTGCCCCAGATCGAGCAGCGCGCGGCCGATGCCCGCGCCGCTTCGGAGCGAGACTTCGCGCTCGGGGGTGTTCCCTCCCAACAGCACGACCACCTTCATGGGGTCCGGTCCTCCCTGGGGATGCTCAGGGGCGATCCACCTCGACCAGCGCCACGGCCATGGCGGCGATCCCCTCGCCGCGGCCGATGGGGCCCAGCCCTTCGTTTGTCGTCGCCTTGACCGACACGCGGTCGGCGCCGACCGCGAGCGCCCTCGCCAGATTGTCCCGCATCGCGGCGACGTGGGGCGCGATCTTCGGCGCCTCGGCGATTACGGTAGCGTCCACGTTCACCACGCGGCCGCCGCGCGATGCCGCGAGCTCGCGGATCCGTTCGAGGAGATCGAGCGAGGAGGCCCCGCGCCACCGGGAATCGGTATCGGGAAAATGGCTGCCGAGATCGCCCAGCCCGAGCGCGCCCAAGATGGCGTCGCCGATCGCGTGCGCGAGCGCGTCGCCGTCCGAGTGGGCGCGAAGCCCCTTCTCGAACGCGAGCGCCACGCCGCCCAGAACCAGCGGCACGCCGCGCTCCAGGCGATGGACGTCGTAGCCGTTCCCGACCCGCAGTTCCCGATCCACGTCAGACCTCCCCGCTCGATCGTAAACGGAGGAGCGCCAAGGCCACGATCAGATCGGTCGGTTCCGTGATCTTCAGATTGGACGGCTCGCCCGCGACCACGTGGACGGGCAATCCGAGCGCCTCGACCAGCGCCGCGTCGTCGGTGGCGTCGAGAGTCGTCCGTTCCTGGGCGTGGGCGCGCGCGAGTATAGCACGCGAAAAAATCTGCGGCGTCTGCGCGCCGACGAGCTTCTCGCGCGGGACGGAGCGCGTCACGCGACCGTCCTCCACCTCCTTCACCGTGTCCCGGATCGGGAGCGCGGGGATCGCCGCGCCGTGCTCGCGCGCCGCGGCGAACACGCGCTCGATCAGCGCGGCGGTCGCGAGCGGCCGCGCGACGTCGTGCACGGCGACGTAGGAGGCCCTCGGATCGAGGCTCTCCAGCCCCAGCCGCACCGACTCCTGGCGCGTGGCGCCTCCCGCCAGCGCGCGGGCTCCCACCACGCGCTCCCGCGGCACTTGCGCCAGCGCGTCGCGCGCCGGCCCGAGCAGCGCTTCGGGGACGACCGCGACGATCTCGGTCACGGCGGCGTGCGCGAGGAACGGCGCGGCCGCGCGCTCGAGCAGCGTCTTTCCCGCGAGGTCGATAAGGAGCTTGGGGCCGCGTCCTTCCATCCGGCTGCCCGATCCGGCGCCCGCGAGGATCACCGCCAGCTCCACGCGCGCCTCAGGTGGCCAGCGTCCGCTCGATGGCCTCGGCCAGGGTAGCGGACGGAAGGAGCGCGATCCCCGAGGGCGGCGCGTCGGCCGCGTCCAGGGAGCGCTTCGGCACGATCGCCGAGCGGAAGCCGAGTCGCGCGGCCTCGGCCAGGCGCCGCGAAAGCTGCGGCACCGGACGGAGCTCGCCGCCCAGGCCCACCTCGCCGATCATGACGCGATCGGGCGGGAGCGGCCGGTCGCGGAACGAGGAGGCCAGCGCCAGGGCCAGGCCGAGATCGGCGGCGGGCTCGTCGAGGCGGATGCCGCCGGCCACGTTCACGAAGACGTCGGCGCCCGCGAGCGAGAGGCGCGCGCGCTTCTCCAGCACGGCGATCACGACGGCGAGGCGCTTGACGTCCACGCCCTGCGCCACCCGCTGCGGATTGGCGAAGTGGGTGGGCGCGACCAGCGCCTGGACTTCGACCAGGAGCGGGCGCGTCCCCTCGACCGACGCGACCACGGCGGAGCCGGGCACCGGCTCCCCGCGCTCGCGCAGGAGCCGCTCCGAGGGATTCGTGACCTCGATCAGCCCGTCGCCCCGCATCTCGAAGACGCCGATCTCGTGGGTCGAGCCGAATCGGTTCTTGGCCGCGCTCAGGATGCGGTAGCCGTGGTGCGCGTCCCCCTCGAGATACAGCACCGCGTCCACCATGTGCTCGAGGGTGCGCGGCCCCGCGACCGTCCCATCCTTGGTGACGTGGCCGATCAGGAGCACCGGGAGGCCGCGCTCCTTGGCCAGGCGCAACAGGCGGAGCCCGCACTCGCGCACCTGGGAGACGCTCCCCGGCGCGGCGTCGAGCGTGGCGAGGGAGAGGGTCTGCACGGAGTCGACGACGAGGAGGGCAGGGTTCAAGCGCGCCACTTCGGCCTCGATGGCTTCGAGGTCGACCTCGGCGTGGATCCAGAGATTCTCGGATTTCCCGAGCAGCGCGGTCCGCTCGGCGCGCATGCGCGTCTGGCGCGGTGATTCCTCGCCGGAGACGTAGAGGACCGACCGCCCCGCCGCGCCCAGCGCCGCCGCCATCTCCAGCGCGAGGGTGGATTTTCCGATCCCGGGATCGCCGCCGATCAGAACGAGCGAGCCCGGGACCAGCCCGCCGCCAAGCACGCGGTCCAGTTCGGCGATGCCCGTGCGCCAGCGGTCCTCGGCGCCCGTCTCGATCGCCTCGAGGCGCACCGGGGCCGACGGCGCGACGCCGGCATATCCCGCCGCGCGCCGCCCCGCGCCGGTCGCGCGCCGCGCGGCGCCCCCCGCGGGAGCCTCCGTGGCGCTGTTCCACGCCCCGCAGTGCGCGCATTTCCCGAACCACTTCGGGCTTTCGTTGCCGCACTCGGCGCAGAAGAAGGGCCCCGCGGCCGCGCGTGCCCGGGACGTTTCCTTACGCGCCACGACCGCTCCGGCGGGACCGCACCATGTCAGAAGAGTCCGATCTTGAGATAGCGCTTCGGATTCTTCCGGATGTCCTTCACCAGCTCGTTCGTGTTCCGGATTGTCTCGCGCATCTCGGTATAGAGGGTCGTGTCGGCGATGGCGCGGCCCACCGAGCCCTCGTTCGACTCCACCTTCGCGGCCACGCGCTGAAGCGACGCCGCGGTCGCCGAGAGCTGGTCGGCCAGGCCGGAGAGCTTGCGCGAGGCGGTGTCGAAGTTCTGGAGCGACGTGTTCACCTGGTCCTTGTTCTGGGACGCGATGGCGCGCAGGTCGTGCGCCGCCGCCTTGAAGTCGAGGATCGCCTGGCGCAGGTCCTGGCGGTTGTCGCCGAGCGCCGAATTGAGCGAGCCGGAGGCGCGCTCCATGTTCTTCGACGTGCGCTCCACCACCGCGGGGTCGAGGGCGTCGAGCATCACGTTGAGCCGCGAGGAGAGCTCGGTCGCCTCGATCAGGAGATCGCCCGCGCCGGAGATGACCTCGGGAACGCCCGACTGGAAGCGGCCGGGGATCGGCTTCGTGTGGTCGTATCGCCCCGGCGCCGTCCCGGGCTCGAGGGCGAGGAACTTCTCCCCCATGAACCCGATGTTCGCGATCCGGAGCGAGGCGTCGGGATGGAGGATGACGTCCCGGTCCAGCTCCAGCTCCACGCGCACCGCCTGGTCCTCCAGCTTGACGTCGGTGACGGCACCCTTGCGGACGCCGCGCACGTTGACCGGATCTCCCTCGGCCAGGTTTCCGACCTCCTGGAAGCGGGCGGTGTAGGTCATCTTCTTCTTCCCCAGCCGGTACTCCTTGATCCAGATCACGCCCGCGAGCAGCAGCGCCAGGGCGGCCAGCCCCATGATTCCGACCTGCACCGCGTTCCTGCGCGATGGATTCATCCGGCCCCCGTCATGTGGGAAGGAGCGGCCCCTCGGAGGACCCCTCGATGAACTGCCGCAGCGCCGGGTCGGTGGTCGCCTGGATCTCGTCCGGCGTTCCCATGGCGTGGATCCGCCCCTCGTGCAGCATGGCGATGCGGTCGGCGATATGATAGGCGCTCCGCATGTCGTGCGTCACGGCGATCGACGTCATGCCCAGACGCTGCTGGAGGCGCCGGATGAGCTGGTTGATCAGGTCCGACGTGATCGGATCGAGCCCCGTCGTCGGCTCGTCGTAGAGCATGATCTTGGGATTCAGCACGAGGGAGCGGGCGAGCGCCGCGCGCTTCTTCATCCCGCCGCTCAAGCTGGAGGGGCGCATCCGCTCGCTTCCCTCGAGCCCCACCAGCGCGAGCTTTTCCGAGACGACGATCTCGATCTGGGTCTCGGGCATCGGCGTGTGCTCGCGGAGCGGCAGCCCCACGTTCTCGCCGATCGTCATCGAGTCGAACAGAGCGCCCCCCTGGAAGAGCATCCCCATGCCGCGCCGAAGCTCGAGCAGCTCCTTCTCGGGGAGATGCTCCACCTCCATCCCGTTCACGCAGACGTGCCCCCGGTCGGGTGCCAAAAGCCCGACGACGTGCTTCAGGAGCACCGATTTCCCGGTGCCGCTCCGCCCGATGATGACCATGCATTCGCCGCGGCGCACCTCGAGGTTCAGACCCCGGAGCACGTCCTTCCGGCCGAGCCGCTTCCAGACGTCCTGGAACTCGATCGCGGCGTCCGATCGCGGCCCGCCACCCAACTCCCGCTCTGGCCCCCGGTCAGGCAAAAATCACCCGGAAGAGGAACGAGGCGAGCAAGTAGTCCACGATCAGGATGAGAAGACAGGAGGCCACGACGGCGTGCGTGGTCGCCACGCCCACGCCCTCGGCGCCCCCCTCGCTCTTCAGCCCGAAGTAGCACCCCATCATCGCGATGATGCCTCCGAACGCGAACGACTTGATGAGCCCGGAGAAGACGTCCTGGATCTGGAAGAAGAGCCTCAAGCCGCTCACGAACGTGTGCGAGGAGACGCCCATCGTGAGGACCGCGACGAGCCACCCGCCGAAGATCGCCACGATGTCGGCGAAGATGGTGAGCGCGGGGAGCATGAGGACCGCGGCCAAAAAGCGCGGCACGACGAGGAAGCGGGTGGGGCTGATGCCCATCGTCTCCATGGCGTCCACCTGCTCTGTGACGCGCATGGTGCCCAGCTCGGCCGCGATCGAGGCGCCGACCCGGCCGCCCACGACGAGCGCGGTGAGGACCGGTCCCAGCTCGATCACCACCGACTTCCCGATCACCGTGCCCAGGTAGAGCATCGGCACGTAGTCGCGCATCTGGTAGAGCGCCTGCACCGCCGTCACCGCACCCGTGAAGAGCGCGACGATGACGGTGAGCGGCATCGAGCCCACGCCGATGTGCGCCATCTGGTCGATGATCAGCCCGGGGCGGGCCAGCGCGGCCGGGATCTGCCGGTGGACCTTGCCGACCAGGATGAAAACCTCGCCGACGTCGCCCAGCCACCCCATGGCGACGCGCTCCGGCCAGGTGTTCTGCGGCGGCTCGGCGGGTTCGGTCAAGGCGATGCGTGGACTCCGTCGCGGACGCGCGGGCGCGCCGGACTAGACATGGGGTCCGCGCGGCTCGGGCACGTTCCGCAGCGAGTCGAATCGCGTGCACTCGCCGAGGAACGCCAGATCCACGCTTCCGGTCGGGCCGTTTCGCTGCTTGGCGATGATGATCTCCGCCTTGCCGTCCTTCTTGTCGGGCTCGGTCTCGTAGATGTCGTGGCGGTAGACGAAGAGGACCACGTCGGCGTCCTGCTCGATCGCGCCCGACTCGCGGAGATCGGAGAGCATGGGACGCTTGTCACCGCCCCGCATCTCGACGGCGCGCGAGAGCTGCGAGAGGGCGACCACCGGGACGTTCAGCTCCTTCGCCATGATCTTGAGCGAGCGCGAGATCGCGGACATCTCCTGCTGGCGGTTCTCGGCCCGCGAGGGGCCGCGAACCATCTGCATGTAGTCTACGAAGATGATGCCGAGGTCGCCGGCGGCGGCCAGGCGGCGCGCCTTGGCCTTCATCTCGAGGATGCCGAGCGAGGGGCTGTCGTCGATGTAGATCGGCGCCTGGTGGAGCTGGGCGGCCGCGTTCTGGAGCCGCTTGTACTCGTCGTAGCTCGCGTACCCGCGGCGGATCTTGTGGATGTCGACGCGCGCCATCGAGCAGAGGAGCCGCTGCACCAGGGACTCCTTGGACATCTCCAGGCTGAAGATCGCGACCCCGGGACCGGGCTTCCCGCGCGTCCCCACCGCGACGTTCTCGGCGATGTTGAGGGCGAACGAGGTCTTGCCCATCGAGGGGCGGCCGGCGATCACGACGAGGTCGGCCCGCTGGAACCCCGCGGTCATCTCGTCGAGATCGGCGTATCCGCTCGGGATCCCGGTCACGTGGACCTTTCGCTTCCGGTACTCGTCGATGGCCTCGAACGCGGCCAGCACCAGGCGGTTCATCGGCACAAAGCCCTGGCGGAGCTGGTCGTTCGCGATCTCGAAGATCCGCTGCTCGGAGCGGTCGAGCAGGTTCTCCACCTCCTCGGCCTCCGCGAACGCCTCGTCGGAGATGGTGTGCCCCGCCTCGAGCAGCCGGCGGAGCGTCCACTTGTCGAGGACGATCTTGCAGTAGTGCTCCACGTGCCCCGGCGAGGCGACGTTCTGGTCGAGCGACGTGAGATAGCTGTAGCCGCCGCACGCCTCCAGCTGGTTCCGCTTCCGCAGCTCCTCCGACACCGTGACCAGGTCGATCGCGGCGTTCTTCTCGTAGAGCGCCATCATCGCGGTCCAGATCTCGCGGTGCCGCGGGACGTAGAAAGCGTCCTTGCTGCGCACGATCTCGACGGCGTGGCCCACCGCGTCCCGGGAGAGGAGCATGGAGCCGAGGATCGCCTTCTCGGCTTCCTCGGCCTGGGGCGGGACGCGCGGCCCTTCCACCTTGAGCGCGGGCGCGGGCGCGGCGCCGCCGAACGCGCGCCGGGGGTCAGTTGCCATCGGTTCCTCCCGGCGCCGCGCCGCCGCCAGGCTGGAGCAGGAAGTCGCGCACGCGCTGGAGATCCACCCACGCCTCGCGCTTCAAGCCCGGATTCCGGAGGAGCGCGGCGGGGTGGTACGTCGGAATCACCGGAACGCCCCGGAACGCGAACGTCTTCCCACGCATCGAGGCCATCGAGGACTTGGTCTGGAGGAGCGCCTGCGCCGCGGAGAGCCCGAGCGCGCAGATCAGGGCCGGCTTCACCAGTTCGATCTGCTGCTCGAGGAAGGGGCGGCAGCGCTCCACTTCGTCGGGAGCGGGGACGCGGTTGTCGGGCGGGCGGCACTTGAGCACGTTGCAGATGTAGACGCCTTCGCGCTTGAGGTCGATCGCCGCGATCATCTTGTTGAGGAGCTGCCCCGCCCGGCCCACGAACGGAAGTCCCTGCGCGTCCTCGTCACGGCCCGGAGCCTCGCCCACGAAGAGGAGGCGCGCCGCGGGATCCCCGTCGGCGAAGACGGTCTTCGTGCGGGTGCGGCAGAGGGAGCAGGCGCGGCAGGCGGCGACGGCGGCGGCGAGCTCGGAGAGCGCCCGCGAGACGTCCTCGCGCGGGGCGATGGGGACGGACGCTGGGAGGGATGCGACCGCCGGCGCGGCCACGGACGCGGCCGTAGTGGCCACCGGGGCCGACGCGACCGCGATGCGCGCGCGCCCGCGTGCCCGCTCGCGCCCGATCAGGACGCGCGCTTCCCGCACCAGGTCCCGGAGCTCCACCCTCTCCTCCACCGCCACACCCTCCTCAGCGCGCCAGCGCCGTCGCCACGCGCGCCAGGATCGCGCGCGCCACCTCCCGCTTGGGACGGAGCCCGAGAGGCTCGGGCTGGCCGTCCGGTCCAATCAGCGTCACGTCGTTCTGGTCCGACCCGAACGCCGCCCCCGGACGGAGGGGGTTGTTGACGGCGACCAGGTCCAGCCCTTTCCGCTTCATCTTCTCGCGCCCGCGCGCGGTCTCGTCGTGCGTCTCGAGCGCGAATCCCACCAGGTGCTTCGTGGGGAACCGCTGGCGCACCAGCGCCAGGATGTCCTCCGTGGGACGGAGGTCCAGGGAGATCCCGCCGTTGCCGCGGGGAATCTTCTCCGTCGTGGCCGCGGCCGGAGCGAAATCGCTCACGGCCGCCGCCATGATCAAGGCGTCCGCTTCGGGCATCGCGTCCAGCACGGCTTCCTTCATCGCCGAGGCGGTCATCGCCAGGACGCGCTCCACGCCGAACGGCGGCATCTCGGACGTGCGCGCCGTGATCAGCCGCACCCGCGCGCCCTGCCGGCGCGCCTCGTCCGCGATGGCGATGCCCATCTTCCCGCTCGAGCGGTTCGTGATCACGCGGACGGGATCGATCGGCTCTTCGGTCCCGCCCGCCGTCACGACGAGCACGCGTCCCCCCAGCGGGCCGTCCAGGCGCGAGGGGCGCGCGAGCGCGGCCGCGGCCGCCTCGACGATCGCGTCGACGGGGGCCATCCGTCCCATGCCGCGCTCGCCGTCCGCCAGGTCGCCGCTCTCGGGCCCCACGATCGAGGCGCCGCGACCGGCCAGCGCGCGGACGTTCGCCTGCACCGCGGGGTGCTCCCACATCGCGGTGTTCATCGCGGGGGCCAGGAGGAGCGGAGCGCGCGTGGCGAGGAGTGCCGTGGAGAGGAGGTCGTCGGCCAGGCCCAGCGCCGCCTTCGCGATCACGTTGGCGGTGGCGGGGGCGACGAGAACCAGGTCGGCCTCGCGCGCCATGCCGATGTGGGCCATGCCGAGCGGCGAAGGGGGCGCGCCCTCGAACCAGGGGCCCGAGCCGAGCGCCTCTTTCTCGAAGAGCCCGCAGAGGACCGGCCCGCGCGTCACGGCGCGCAGCGCGTCCACGGTGACGAAGCGCCGGGCGTTCTTCGTGAGCAGGACCGAGACCCGGGCCCCGCGCGCCGCGAGGGCGCGCACCAGCTCCGGAGCCTTGTAGGCGGCGATGCCCCCGGTCACGCCGAGGAGCACGCGCGCGCTGGTCAGGACCGGTCCGGACTCCGCCACGACGTCACTCGTCCGACGGCATCGCCGGCGATTCTTCCTTCACCTCGTCGTCTTCGGGGACGTCGGCGTAGCGGTAGAGGACGTTTCCCTTGAGGGCTTCCTCCAGGGCGACGTTCGTCACTTTGCCGCCGACGTTCAGACCGGTCTGGCGCGAGAGCTCGTTCAGCCGGCGCGCCTCGCGGGCGGCCACGATGATGAGCTCGTACTTGTTGGGGATGTTGCTGGATCGGAGCACGTTGGCCTGGTTGTCCATGAAGTCCTCCTGCGAATAGAGTAGCGCGGCTTGGGCCCCGCTACGAGCCCGCCGTGACCGCTTCGCGACGCCGGGTCCGGCACCGCTCGGCCCAGACGATCGCGACCGCCCGGCGGGACGCGGTCTCGAAGTCGTCGTTCACGATCGAATAGTCGTATTCCATCACCGTCGGGATCTCGCGCCGCGCGTTCTCCAGTCGCAGCCGGATCCGCTCCTCGGCATCGGTGGCGCGTCGCCGAAGACGCGCTTCCAGGGCCTCCATCGAGGGAGGCAGGATGAAGATGAACACCCCGTCGGGGTAGACGTTCCGGACCGCCTTCCCCCCCTGCACGTCGATGTCCAGGAGCACGTTCTTGCCCCGACGAAGCGCGTCGTCGATCTGCGAGCGAAGCGTCCCGTACCACTCGCCGTGGACGCGGGCGTGCTCCACGAACTCGCCCGCCTCCACCCGCCGCCGGAACTCGTCCTGCGCCAGGAAGAAGTAGTCGTGCCCCTCGACCTCGTGCGGCCGCCGCGGCCGGGTGGTCGCCGACACCGAGTAGACCAGGTCGGGCCCCTGCTCCAGCAGCGTCTTCACGAAGGAGCTCTTCCCGGCGCCCGAGGGCCCCGACACGACGACCACGAACCGCTGGTATGCGTCGGTCAGGAACGCTTCCGGATCATTCAATGTTCTGGACCTGCTCGCGGATCCGCTCGAGCTCCTCCTTGACCTCGACCACCTGCTCCACGATCGCCACGTCGTTCGACTTGCTGCCGATCGTGTTGATCTCCCGGTTCATCTCCTGGAGCAGGAAGTTGAGCTTCCTCCCCGGAGCCGACTCTTCGTCCAGGAACTTGAGGAAGTGGTCGCAGTGCGCTTCCAGCCGGACGCACTCCTCGGTGCAGTCGAGCCGGTCGGACAGGAGCGCGATCTCCATGAGGAGCCGGTCCTCGGGGATCTGCGTCTCCCCGATCTCCGAGAGGAGGGAGCGCACGCGCTCCTTCATCTTCTCGTGCGTCTCGCGCACCCGGTCGGGGGCGCGCTCGCGGATCCGCGCGACGCGGCTCCGCACCAGCCCGGCGCGCGCGACCAGGTCCCGCTTCAGCGCCTCCCCCTCGGTCTCCTTCATGCGGAGCAGGTCGCGGGTCGCCTTCTCGACGACATCGCGCAGGAGCGCCAGGTAGAAGTCCGACGAGCGCCCCGCCTCTTCCCACGTGAAGACGTTGGGCAACAACGCGAAGGTGCCGAGATCGATCTCACCCTTGAGCCCGAACCGAGCCTGCGCCCGCCGGAGCAGCTCGACATAGCGCTCCGCCGCGCGCTCATCCAGGGTGAGGGCGCCCCCCGGCTCGCCCGATTCGTCGCCCCCTTCCCAGGACACGACGAGGGTCAGCTTGCCCCTCGAGACGTGGTCCTGGACGATCTTCCGGGCCTCCCCCTCGAACACGGAGAAGGCGCGGGGCAGACGCGCCGAAACTTCGCAGAATCGGTGGTTTACGGATCGGACTTCGGCCGCGAGACGGAGGCCGTCGGTCAGGGCCTCACCCCGGCCGTAACCGGTCATGCTTCGGACCATCGTGGTGGTACCGTCCCCCGTGGTAGGCGGGTACTCTACCCCTCGGCGGCCCCCAGGTCAACGAAGCGAGGGCTTGACCGTGCCGCGATCCGCTCCCTAACGTGCCGCCCATGACGCCGCCTGCCGCCGCCAACACGCAAATCCCGAAGCGGCAGAGCGCTACCCGCTCGCCGCTTTTGTCGGTGGCGCTGGGCCTGGCGGTGCTGGCGGCGGCGGTCCTCCCCTACCTGCGCACGCTCGACTTCGACTTCGTCTGGGACGACCACTACACGGTCGGAACGCACCTTTCCATCCACGGCTGGAGCGACGTGGAGCGCCTCTGGAAGCTCCCCTTCGACTCGCTCCTGAACGACGTCTCGCTGAAACGGACCTACTTCCGCCCCGCGACGCTCTACAGCCTGGCCGCGGACTGGGCGGGTTCGCCGGGAGACCCGCGCGCCTTCCATCGAACGAACGTGGTCCTCTACGCCGCCGCCTGTCTCTTCCTCTGGCTCTTCGCGTCGGAGCTTACCGGCCGTCCGGTGGCGGCCGCCGCGGGCGCCGTGATCTACGCCCTGCACCCGGCGCACCCCGAGAGCGTCGCCTTCATCTCCGGGCGGACCGACCTCCTGGGCGGGCTCTTCCTCTACGCCGCGTTCTGGACGGCGCTCCGCTTCGGGCCCGCCATCGAGAACCCCTGGTGGAAGCTCGCGCCGGCGGCCCTGATCCTCCTTCCGAGCCTCTACGCCAAGGAGATCGGCCTCTTCGCGGCACCCCTGATCCCGGTGGCTCTCTGGGTGCGCGACCGGAAGATGCGCTGGGGCGATGTCGCGCGCACAGCGCTTCCCGTGGCCCTGGCCGGCGCCGTCTACCTCGCGTGCCGCTTCGCCGTGCTGCGCGCCTCGCCCCTGCCGACCATCTCGCCGGTGGAGGGGACGATTCCCCAGATCCTGACGAGCGTCGCGGTGGTCGCGCGCTACCTGCCCCTGCTGTTCGTCCCGGTCGGGCTCTCGGCCCGCCACGAGATCGTGGAGACCCATGCGCCCGACCTGGTCTTCTTCGCCGGGCTCCTGGTCCTCGCCGGACTCGCCTGGGGGATCGCGCGGGCCGCGCGGCGGCGCTCCCCCTGGCTGATCCCGCTCGGGCTCTATGCGGCCACGCTGCTTCCGCTCTGCTACGTGCGCCTCCTTTCGGGAGCGATCGTGGCCGAGCGATTCCTCTTCGTTCCCAGCGCCGCGCTCGCGCTCGCGATCGCGCTCCTTCCCGGGGTCCTGACGGGCCGCGGCGCGGAGCGCGCCTACCTGGCCGCGTGCGGCGGGGTGGCGCTCCTGTTCCTGGTCCTCCTCCTTCCGCGCGTCCCGCTCTGGAAGAGCGACGGCACGCTCTTTCTCTCGATGCTCCGCGATTCTCCCGAGTCGCCGCACGTGCACGCGATCCTGGGCGGCTACTACTACGGAAAGCGGGACCTCCCTCGCGCGGTCTACCACTACCGGCGCGCGTACGCGCTCCACCCCTCGACGCCCGACCTGCTCTTGAACCTGGGGGCCGCCGAGGACGAGATGGGCCAGAGCGACTCCGCGTTCGCCCACATCCGGCTCCTGAACCGCGTCGCTCCGGACTACGCGCCGGGGCTCTACGCGCTCGGGAACCTCTACGTGCGGATCGACCGCCCCGACTCGGCGGCGGCCGCCTATCGCGCGTCGCTCGCGCGCATGCCGGACTTTCCGCAGGCCGAGAACAACCTGGGCGCGGTGCTCGAGCGCCAGGGGAAGCTGGACGAGGCGCTGGACCACTACCGGCGCGCGATGGCCATCGACTCGACCTACCCCGACTCCCGGAACAACTTCAGACGTCTGACGGCCGAGATCGCCGCTTCCAAGAGCGCGAAAGCGGACGGAACGCGGGGGGCCCGCTGAGCTCCCTTCCGGAATCGCTCCGGGGACGAACGATCACCGGGGTCGTCCCGCTCGGACCCCGCTCGCTCGCGCTCGGGCTGGCTCCGGCCGGTGCCGTGGCGCGGGCCTTTCTCTGGATCCACATGGACCGCAAGGAAGCCGCGCTCAGCCTGGCGCCCGATCTCCCCATGACGCCCGATCCCCGCGGGACTCGCTTCGGTGGGCTCGAGGGCCCGCTGCGCGGCCTCGCGATCGTGGAGGCGGAGCTGGACCCGGGGGCGCTCCGGCTGGAGCTCGCCCCCGATCCGGACGGGGAGCCGGCCGTCGAGCTGCTCGTGGGAACGCGCGAGGAGGAGGCGAAGCGCGCGAATCTCGTCCTGCGTTCGAGAGGCAAGGGAGCCGAGGGCGCAGAGGAAACGGTGCTCTTCGCGCTCCACCGCGGGGAGCACGGCCAAGAAGAAGGGACCGGCGCGTCCGGCGCGGCAGGCCCTTCCGCGGCGCCGCCCGGGTTTCACCCCCCGCGTGTCCGCGTCGCCGAGGAGGCGGCGGAGCGGGAGACGCTTCGCGAACGGATCGTGCGGGACTTCCGGGAGGATTTCACGCGCGAGGCGACGAAGAGCCTCGATCGCGCCGAGCACTCCCTGGCTCGGCGCGTCGAGGCGTTGGAGGGGGACCGAAGCCGCTCGAGCGAGCGGATCCTCGACCGGCGCAAGGGCGAGATCCTGCTCGCGCATCTGCATGAGATTCGGAGGGGGGCGAACCGCGTCGGACTCCCCGATCCATACGCGGACTCGCCAGGCTCCCGGATCGAAATCGCGCTCGATCCTTCGCTCTCCCCTCACGAGAACGCGGCGCGGCTCTTTCGGGCCGCGAAGCGAGGCGAACGCGGAGCGGAGCGAATCGAGGCAAGGCTCCGAGCCGCGCGCGAGGCGCTGGCGAAGATCGCCGACCTCCGCCGCGTTCTCCAAGACCGCCCGGCGAAAGAGGCGCTCGAGGCGATCGAGGCCTTCCATCGCGAGGCGGGTGTTTCCGGTTACCGTTTGCGGGGCGACCAGAGGGAGATCCATCTGGGTCGACGGACCGCCTTGGCGCCCCGCGCGGGACGTCCCGGCCGACCGTCAGGGGCGCACCATCCGATCGGGCCGAGAACGTTCACCACGTCTCAAGGGTGGGAGGTCTGGGTCGGACGCAACAACACCCAGAACGACCAGATCACCCACCGTCTATCGAACCCCCACGACTACTGGCTGCACGTCGTGGGGGTACCGGGTTCCCACGTGATCCTGCGCCGGCCGTCGCGGAACGCGATACCCAAGCCGAGCACGCTCGAGGAGGCCGCTTCCATCGCGGCCTACTTCAGCAAGGCGCGGAAGCTGACGCGGGTCCCCGTGATCTACACCGAACGAAAATTCGTGACCAGGCCACGCCGCGGCAAGCCGGGACAGGCGCTGTGCACGCGGGAGCGGGAACTGCTCGTTCGCCCGCGGCTGCCCGAGGGCGATGCCGGCACGGAGTCGGAGTGAATCGAGGTGTCGAGCGAGATGCGGAGCAAGAACGGGGGGGACCCGTTTACGGAAAGGAACCGGGGTCGCGGACAGACGGGGCACCCAGATAGTGTCATCTAGCTAGGAGCCTTTATGTCCATTTGGACTAGGAGAACGATGGGTTTGCCCTGGCCATGGCAATCTCCTGAGAGCTCCCCATCTTCCGCGACCCATACACACTCTTGTTTGGCCGGATCATGTTCCGCACTCTGGCTCGACCCGACGCCCATGCCTAAAAGCATTCGCCGTGCCCCCCTTCGTCAATCGACGGTCTTTCCCAAATTCATTTGAAAGTGGTTCCAACCATGTGAGTTCGGGGTGTATCCGCGTGCCGCCGGAGGCGTCGGTCTGGAGGTCCGCAACACTCCAGTGAGACATGAATGTCACACCTTGACAGGTATCGATCCGGATAAGTCGATGGGGTTCAACGGGGGTGTGGCGATGTCACGGCCGGAGGGGGTTTAGGACTGGAATGTCACATGTCCCGCGCGCCGCAGCGCGCGGAACTCCCAGCGTTGCCGAGGCACGGGGGAGAGACAGGCTTATGGGCCGAGGAACAGAGGGGGGTTCGGAGCTAGTAAATCTGCTTCAATAACCGAATCAAATGTCTGCGCGTAATCCCCAGCTCCAGCGCCGCGCGGCTGCGGTTGCCGCCGTTCCGGGAGAGCGCGGCCAGGATCTCCTCCCGCTTCAGGAGGTCGACCTTGCTCCGGAGACCGCGAGCGGCATGGGTTTCGGCCGCGGGCGAGCCGCCCGGATGCAGGAGCTTCACGAGCATCCCGCGATCCACCAGCTCCTGGCGTCCCGCGCAGAGGAAGATCGACTCCACCTTGTGCTTCAGCTCGCGGATGTTTCCCAGCCACGGCAGGGAGATCAGGTATTCCAGCGCGTCCTCGGAGAGCACCACCTGGCGCCCTTCGCGCACCGCCAGCTCGTCCAGGAAGGAGCGGATCAGGAGCGCGATGTCCTCACGCCGCTCGCGGAGCGGCGGCAAGGAAAGGACGACCTGCCCCAGCCGGTAGTAGAGGTCGGCCCGGAACCAGCCCGCCTTGACCGCGGCGTCCAGGTCCTTGTTGGTGGCCGAGATGATGCGGACGTTGAGCCGCCGCGACCGCACCTCCCCGAGCCGCCGGTAGGTGCCGTCGTCCAGTACCTGTAAGAGCTTCACCTGCGTGCGCTCGGTCAGCTCTCCGATTTCGTTCAGGAAGATCGTCCCGCCGTCGGCTTCCTCGAAGATGCCCCGCTTGGTGATGGCGGCGCCGGTGAATGCGCCGCGCACGTAACCGAAAAGCTCGCTCTCGACGAGGTCGCCCGGAAGGCTGGTGCAGTTCACCTCGACGAAGGGCCGGCCGCGCTCGACTTCGTAGGAGCGGAACATGTAGGCGAAGAGGTTCTTGCCCGCGCCCGTCTCGCCCTGAATGAGCACGCGGGCCGGCGTGGAGAGGAGCTCCGACGCCTTCCGCGAGAGCTCGAGCATGCGCGCGTTCTGGGTCACGATGCCGTGAGCGCGGGCGATCTCCTGGGCCTGCGAGGAGCCGGTCCCGGCCTCGCGGCGGGCGGCGCGCGGCGTCGTGAGCCATGACGGAGCGTTGAGGTCGCGCAGCAGCGCCTCGGCGGCGCGAAGCGAATCGTCGATGCCGAGCTGCTCGAACAGGTACATCGCCTTGAACGCGAAGTTCTGGGCCTCGCGCATGCGGTCGGCGTCGCCGCGCGTCGGCATGCGGCGGGCCTGGTCCAGGTAGGCGCGCGCCAGCTCGAAGCGCTCGTGGATCCCTTCCAGGATCCGGATCGACTCCTTCGCTTCGGCGGCGGCTTCGGGGGCGCTCCCGGCAAGGGTCTGGATGGCCGCGACCACGCGTCGGGCGGCTCCCTCTTCCAGCAGGTCTTTCAGCTTCGACGCGCGGTCCCGCGCGTCCTCGGCGGCCTCGAGCGCTTCCGGCAGATCGCCGCGCAGCGCGAGCGCCTCGGCGCGGTGGCGCTGCAGCTCGTGGATCATGTCCCCTTCCGGCGCGATCTCCCGCGCCATCGCGAGGGCCTGGTCGTAGAGCGCGAGCGCCTCGTCGGTCTCGCCCATCTCCTGCTTCATCTCGCCGCGGCTGAAGAGGCAGAGGATCTGCTCGCGCGAAGCGCCGAGCCGCGACGTGATCTGCGTCGCCGCCTCGATGTGCGCGGCGGCGGCGGCGAAGTCGTGCCGGAAGATGTCGATGGTGGCGAGGCCGATCCGCGTGCGCGCCACGCCGGACTCGCGTCCGATCTGCACGTAGGAGGTGAGCGCGCGGTCGAAGTGCGCGCGGGCCTCGTCCCAGGAGCCGGCCTTCAGATAGACGATGCCGAGGTTGGCGCAGGAGACGGCGATGTAGGCGAAGTTGCCGAGGCGAGTGGCCAGCTCCATGGAGCGGAGCAGGTGCCAGCTCGCCTGGCGCCAGTCCGAGAGGTGGCGGTACAGGATGCCCAGGTTGTTGTGGGCGCGGACCACGCCCTCTTCGTCGTTCAGGTCCCAGCGGAAGAGGTGGAGCGCGGCCTCGTAGTACTCCTTGGCCTGGTCCAGGTTGCCCAGCCGGAAGTGGATCCGGCCGAAACAGTTGTACGAGTGGGCGAGCGGCGCTAAGAGCCCCCGCTCCTTGAAGTAGGTGTGCGCCTGCTCGCAGGCCCGGAACGCCTCGTCGTATTCGGAGCGCTCGATCAGGGCGCGGGCGCTCTGCAGGGCGATGCGGGCGGTCAGCTCGGGCTGCGAGGGACCGGTGACGCGCGCGCGGGCCCGCGCGAGATAGCGGAGCGCGGCGGTGGAGTCGCCCTTCTCGATCAGGGTCTGCGCGGCCTTCATCTCGAGGGTGGCGATCCGTGCGGCGTCCAGCCCCAGGGCTTCGGCGGAGCGGATGCACTCTTCGAGATTCTGGAGCGCCGGGAGGTAGCTGTCAGCGCGAAGGAAGATCTCCGCCAGATCCTCGAGTGACTGAAGATGCCGCTCGGGGTCGTGCGTGAGCCGCGCGTTCGAAACCGCCTCTTCCCGCTCGCGAATCAGCTCAGCCGTGGTTCGGTCCACGTCCTGCCTCTGCGTTCGACCTGCGCCGGACTAGAACCGGGTCGCGAAGGTCCGGAATACGCTGACGAAGATCTGCCAACGCTGGAGCGCGGTGAGCCTGGTGTAGACCCGATGCGTGCCGATCGTCGCCGCGTCGGTGGACGTCGTTCCGAAGCCCGTGATGAATGCGCTCTTCGGCGGCGTCGAAGGCGGCGGGGAATCCGGCGGCTTCAGCGTCTCGTCAGGCGAGCCTCCGGCCCACGCGATCATGGGTGTGAGCGCGCTCCCCGTGTTCCGATCGAAGCGGAGCGTCGGGAGCGAGATCAGCGTGAGAAGCGCGAGCGTGAGGACGGCGAGTCTGAGAACACGCGGTAGGAGGAGGCCCATGTCCGCATCACCTTCCGCTAAGGCCATCAAGGGAGGCCGCTCCACCACGCGCGACCCCGCACACCGTAGGGGGTGAGGAACCCCCGTCACAGGGATATAGGATAGCAGAGGAATTTCGATCGAGGCAACCTGTGGCAACTATTTTTTCAGTTTCGGTCCCGGAATCCGCTCATCCCCCTCCCGCCGGGTGATCCCCAGCCGATCCAGGTGCTCCAGGAGCGGAACGGCGTACTTCCGCGAGATCTGCAGGTAGCCCTTGAAGTCCCCCATGCCCAGCCGCGGGCTCCGGGCGAAGTGCGCCGCGACGCGCCGCTCGATCTCCTCCCACTGCGCTCGCGTATAAACCAGTTCCGAAGTTACCTTTACCGCGCGGCCCGACTCGATCATGTGGCGCATCAGCTCGGTGGGGCGGCTCTCCCGAGGCACCCCCCGGAGCACTTCGCTCAGCTCCGGCGGCTGGAATCCCTGCCCCGCCAGCTTCTGCTCGATGCGCTCGAGGACCTGGCGGTCGGCTTCGCTAAGGGAGGGCCCGGCGCCCGGCGGAAGGAGCCGGTCTCCGCGGACCTGGACCGCTCCCGTTGCGAGAAGGGAGGCCAGGGCCTCGTCGAAGACCCCGCCGTCGAGATCGCGGGAGAGGAGGCTCTTCAGCTCCCCCTTGGGCACTCCGGCCCGGAGCGGATGCGCCTCGGCGTACTCGCGGACCCGGGCCTCGACCAGGCCGCGGGCCCGATCCCACGCGTCGGGAAAGAGCGTCCGTCCCCCCTTCAGCCGGACCAGCGCCTTGCCGTCCGCGGCGGCCGCGGCGACCGCCTCCGCCCCGGCCCCCAGCCGGAGCGCAGCCTCCTCCTCGCGCATGCCCTCCATCCCCGACTCCCGGGCCAGCCACAGCACCTTCTCGGGAAGGGTCCCCGACTCCAGCGTCTTCAGCCGCTCGAGGTCGCCGCCCCCCAGCCTGGACCGGCGCGGCGGAGCCGGGTCGATCACCACGGCCCCGGCGATGGTCACCGCCGGCGAATAGGAGCGGAGCACCAGCCGGTCCCCGGGCGCTGCGACGACGGGATGTTCCAGACGGAGCTGCGCGTAGGCGCTCGCGCCCGGCTCGAGCCTCTCCCCTTCGAGCAGGACGGCGCGCCCCAGCACTTCGCTCGCGCCCAGATGGATCCGGAGGCGCGTGCGCGTCGCGAGCGCCCGCTCCCTCGGGTCGCCGGGAAGCATCGTGAGCCGCACGTCGAGCGCCTCGGCCGTGCGGTAGCCGCCCGGCGTGACCAGCCATTCCCCGCGCTCGATCTCCTCGCGCCCGGCGCCGTGCAGGGCGACCGCGGTGCGCTGCCCCGCCGCCGCGGCCACGACTTCGGCGTCGTGGACCTCGACGCGCCGCACCCGCACGGAACGGCCCGAGGGGAGGGTCTGGAGCGAATCGCCCGCCCGGATCGTCCCGCTCCAGAGCGTGCCGGTCACCACGGTGCCGATCCCCTCGATCGAGAAGATCCGGTCGATCGGAAGGCGCGCGGGGCGTCCGGCCTCGCGCGCGCCGGCGGAGGCGGCTGCCTGGTCGAGCGCTTCGAGGAGTGCCGCGACCCCTTCGCCGGTGACGGCGGAGACGGGGAGGATCGGCGATCCCTCGAGGCCGGTGCCGCGGAGGAGGGCCGTGACCTCATCGCGCGCGCGGGCGAGGCGTTCGGGCGGGGCGAGGTCCGACTTGGTGAGCGCGACGACGCCGCGGCGGATGCCGAGGAGGTCCACGATGGCGAGGTGTTCCTGGGTCTGCGGCTTGACCCCTTCGTCGGCGGCCACCACGAGGAGGGCCACGTCGATCCCGGTCGCGCCGGCGAGCATGTTCTTCACGAAGCGCTCGTGGCCGGGGACGTCCACGATCCCCACCCGCGCGCCCGAGGGAAGGACGAGGTGCGCGAAGCCGAGATCGATCGAGATGCCCCGCTCCTTCTCCTCCTTCAGCCGGTCGGTGTCGATGCCGGTGAGGCGGCGGACGAGCGCGGTCTTGCCGTGGTCGATGTGCCCCGCGGTGCCGACGATGACGGGGCGCACGGGACGGAGCCGGGAGGTGCCGGGCGCGTCAGGCCCGGACGCGGCGGATGTCCGCCCCGAGCCGCCCGAGCTTCTCCTCGAGCCGCTCGTAGCCGCGGTCGAGATGGTAGACGCGCGAGACCTTGGTCTCGCCGCCCGCCACCAGGCCGGCCAGGATCAGCGCCGCGGAGGCACGCAGGTCGGTGGCCATGACCGGGGCGCCCGAGAGCGACTCCACGCCGTGCACCAGCGCGCGGTTACCGTCCACGCGGATGTCGGCGCCCAGGCGCTGCAGCTCGGCCACGTGCGTGAAGCGGTCGCGGTAGATGGTGTCCACCAGCGTGCTCACGCCGTTCCCCACGGAGAGGAGCGCCATGAACTGCGCCTGCATGTCGGTCGGGAAGCCGGGGTACGGCGCCGTGGTGACCGAGAGGGCTTCCGGACGCTCGGGAGCGCGCACGCGCGCCGAGCGGTCGCCCCGCTCCACGGAGCAGCCGGCGGTCTCGAACTTGGAGAGGACGGCGCCCAGGTGCGACGGGTCGATGTTCGTGACCTCGACGTCGCCGCCCGTGATCGCGGCGGCGGCGAGCAGGGTGCCGGCCTCGATCCGGTCGGGGATCATCGCGGTAT
>DASSLZ010000066.1:0-6894 GCA_035689165.1 Candidatus Eiseniibacteriota bacterium
CGGGCATGCCCAGATCGAGCAGGATCGTGTCCGGGCGGAAGGACCGGGCGGTCGCGATGGCCCGCTCGCCGTCCAGCGCCTTGGCGCATTCGTGGCCCATCATCGAGACCAGGGTGGCCAGGCTCTCCACCGAGTCGGCGTTGTCGTCCACCACCAGGACGCGCCGGCGGTTTGCCGGGCGCGATGGAAGGGCGGCCGCGGCGTTGCCGTCGCTGGCCGCGCCGGCCACGCTGGGCGCTTCCAGCAGGGGGAGCGTGATCACGAACTCGCTCCCGCGTCCCGGGCCGTCGCTCCGCGCCTCGATCGTGCCGCCGTGGCCTTCCACCAGCTGCTTCACCAGGCTCAGCCCCACGCCCAAGCCCCCGCGAGCGTTCTTCTGCGTGGGGTCGCCCTGCATGAAGAGGCCGAAAATCGTCGGAAGCATCTCGGGATGGATGCCGATGCCGGTGTCGCTCACGCTGACGACCGCACAGGCTCCCTGCCGATCGGCGTGCAGCGCGATCCGGCCGCCCTTGTCGGTGTACTTGGCCGCGTTGTGCAGGATGTTCGCGAACGCCTGCGAGAGGCGGGTGAGGTCGGCGTCCAGCGCGATCGGCTCTTCCGGGATGCTCACCATTAGCTCATGGCCGAGGGAATCGATCACCGGCCGGCTGGTCTCCACCGCGCTCAGGATGGCGTCCTGAAGGTGCATGCGGTGCTTCCGCAGCTCGATCGTCCCGCGCGTGATGCGGCTGACGTCCAGGAGGTCTTCGATCAGGCGCACCATCTGCCCCAGCTGCCGCTCGATCATCTCGCGCGAGCGTTCGACCGCGCCCGCGTCGCTGCCGGCGAGGCGCATGACTTGAAGGCCGTTCCGGATCGGCGCGAGGGGATTCCGCAGCTCGTGGGCCAGAGTGGCTAAGAAGGCGTCCTTCCGGCGGTCGGCCTCGCGCAGCATCGCCTGGCTCTCGCGCAGCGAGCGCTCCGCGCGGCGCTGCTCGGTGACGTCGTTCAGGAGCAGCACCATGCTGTCGACGAGGCTGTCCGCGTTGTAGAGGGGCGCCGCCGACAGCTCGACGTCCACCAGCGTCCCGTCCTTGCGCCTGCGGTAGGTCGCGATCGGGCCCACCGTCTCGCCGCGGCTCACGGCCAGGCGCGAGGTCTCGCATTCCTCGCACTTCTCCTCGGGGACGATCGGGATCGGGCGCCCCACGACCTCGGCGGCGGTCCATCCGAAGATCCGTTCGGCGGCGAGATTCCAGAAGCGCACGGTGCGATCGGGCTCGATCACCACGATCGGGATCGGCGCCGTGGTGACGAGCGCTTCGAGCGTCTGCTTGGACTGGCGCAGGTCTTCCGCGGCGCGGAGCCGCTCGGTGACTTCCTGCTCGAGGCGCCGTGCGCGGGTGAGGTCGCGGAGCCGCACGCGATGCCACTGCTCGCTGACGAAGCTGATGGAGAGCCCGACGAGGGCGTAGGAGAGGAATCGAATCAACTCGGCCGGGCCGACGGTGGAGAAGGGGTCGATCGTAGATCCCGTGGGATGAACGAAGAACGCCTCGGCGGCGAGATACCCGAGGAACGTGGCCGCGAAGCCCGGCCAGAATCCTCCGACCCACGCGGTGACGACCACCGCGAGAAGATAGATGGAGTAGGGAGCGTTCGAGCCGACCAGCGGCGAAAGGCCAAGGCGGATCAGCGTCGCCACGGCGGTGGCGACGAGCGCGACTGCGAGTCCAACGCTTAAATTGCGGTGGGGGAGATGCATGCGGCCGCCTGCCTCGGTCTCGTGCAACTGTGAATGGTAATTGCAATGATTTTACGCAGTTGGAAGGTTCAGGCAAGAGGTAACTTAGAATTGAGGCAGTAAGGCTAAATTATTGGGGGGGGCCAATTTGTGTCGCAGTGCGTTTCGCGCCAGGAGGACGCGCAATACCGAGCGGTACTGAACGTACTCCTACTCGCGTACTACTACGCGCCGTGCTCCTGCTCGCGTGTTCCTGGGTTCCTACTTCGTTCTCCACGGGAAGAGCGACACGCCCACCGACGCCAGGATTCGATTCGCGCTGGCGTTGAACTCGCCGTCGGCGTTCGACTCGTGCTGGTAGCCCACGCTCATGTTGACCGAGGCCATCGCGCCCACCGGCACGCGCACCCCGCCCGAGAGCATCGGGGCGAGCACCGCGGTGTTGTCCATCGTGAAGCCGTCGTAGAAGAGCGCGCCGAAGCCTAGGCTGGCGAAGGGGATCACCGAGCCGTGGCGCGAGAAGTTGTACGTGAGGCCCGCCGTCGCGCCGAGTGCCGTGTCATCGCTCCCGTTCGTCGAGGTGTGGCGCGCGAGGAACCCCGCGTTCACTTCGTAGTGATCGCTCAGGCAAAAGCCGACCGTGGGTTTTACGTCGAGCTGCGTGAAGTGGTCCACGTTGCCGTAGCCCTCGCGCTTGAAGTTCTGATGCGTGAAGGTGACCGTGGGGCTGAACTCCACCGCGCCGGCCGAGACGAGCGACGTGGCGGGGGTGCTGTCGTAGCTCGAGGCGGTGCGGTGGGCGCGGGTGGTCTCCGGGGTCATGGGCGTGGTGCCGGCGGTGGAGACGGCCGGCGGGAGCAGCATGGCCGCGATGGCGATGTGCAGTGCGAGCGTCTTCATCGGTTCCCCCCGGGTTTTCCTGGGTTCCCTTGGAGTGGCGGCCCCGCGTTTCATTGATCCTTCTCGCAGCGGATCATCTCCCTGAACGCTGCGGTTCACTAGCTGACTGACTGAGTCAGTCTGACTGACTGAGTCAGTCAAATAGGACCAGACCGGCCAAGGCAAATTCCGGACCCACGACCTCCGCGAGACCGCCAACCCTGGCCTGCCTCTTGCCAACTACGACTTGGACCCGCTCCAAACCTCGGGGGAGGCGAGCCATTCCCATGTCCGTCATGCGGCATTCGCATGCTCGAATTGCGTTTTGCGCGGCTGGGGTGGCCCTGGCTGCCGCCGGCGTGCTCGCGTTTACGGGCTGCGGGAAGCTGCTCACGACCAAGCCCGCCGCGGGCGAACGCTTCGATCAGCCGCTGGACGGGCTCTCGAATGGCGAGCTGGGCGACTTCCAGGACGGACACACCCAGTTCCGGAAGGCGTTCACGATCAACGAGGGGCTCGGCCCCATCTTCAACAACGTCTCGTGCGCGTCCTGTCACAGCGGTGACGGGCGAGGGAAGCCCGAGAACGTCCTGACGAGATTCAGCCGAGGGACCGACCTCGATTTCAGCGAGGGAGGGCCGCAGCTCCAGGACAAGGCGATCCCCGGAGCCGTGGCGGAGCGGCTTCCGTCAGGAGTGGATGTTTCCTACCGCCTCCCGCCGCCCGTGTTCGGCGTGGGGCTGATCGAGGCGATCTCCGATTCCACGATCGCGGCCGGGGAAGACCCCGGCGACGCGAACGGGGACGGCATCTCGGGGCGCGTGAACTGGGTCACTCCGGCCCCTTATCTGCCCGCTGACGATCCCGGTGGCGGAACGACGCCGCGCGCGGGCCGCTTTGGGCGGAAGGGGTCGGTCTCTTCCCTGGTGCAGCAGGTGACCGAGGCCTATCACCAGGACATGGGCATCACGTCGGAGTTCCGCCCGACGGAGAACACGAATCCCCTGGCTTCCGCCATCGCGGCGGGCGTGGATCGAGCGCCCGATCCCGAGGTGAGCGTGGCGAAGATCCACGACATCGCACAGTACATGCGCATGCTCGCGCCCCCGTCGCCGGGAGAGATGACTCCGGCGCGGGAGCGGGGGCAGACGCTGTTCGCGGGCGCACGGTGCACCGGCTGCCACATGCCCGTGCTTCACACCGGCCCGCACGAGATCGAGGCATTGGCGAACCGGGACGCGGCGTTGTACTCCGATCTCCTGCTGCACGACCTGGGAGACGCGCTCGCGGACAACAGGCCCGACGGCAGCGCCGACGGCCACGAGTGGCGCACCGCGCCGCTCTGGGGCATGCGCATCGCGCGGGAATTCCTGGGCGGCGGGCTGCTCCTGCTGCACGACGGCCGCGCGCACAGCGTGGACGAGGCGGTGCGCCTGCATGGCGGAGAAGCCTCCGCCGCGCGCGACGCCTATATCGCGATGCCGACCGGCGACAAGGCGGACCTCGTGGACTTCGTGGAGTCGCGATGAGAATGACGAATCGAGATCAGGCGGCGCTTATGGCGCTGCCTATGAAGAGCCGGCTCGCGTCCGAGAATGGGGCGAGTCCGCAAGGGGCGGCGCTCACGAGAAGGGCGTCGCCGAGCGAGGCGCCTCCCACGAGAGGGGCGGCGCCACATGGGGCGGCGCGGAAGCGAGTGGTCGGAGCCGGTCTGATGGCGGTGTGGGCTCTCGTGTCTTGGGCCACCGCTTCAGCCGGGACCACTCCCGCCGCTCCCAAGAAAACGTCGGACACGGAGCAGACCACGACGGAGGCCGCCCGCGCGGCGGCCGCGAGCGCGGCGACCGTCGCGCGCACGACGCCGCCAGTCACGACCGTCGCCGCGCATACGGTATCCACGAGCGCGACGACGGCCGCTGGGCCTGCGACGGCACCCGCTAGTGCGACGACCGCAGCCTCCCGCACCACGGCCGACGCCACGCATCCCGCGCCCACGCGCGTATCGCCGCCTCGAACCGGCGGCACCGGGCACGGCACGACCACGCGCTCCGATCCCGCGACGGTTCTCGTCGTCCAGGACGAGCATGCTTCCTCGCCCGACGCCGCGCCCTACCACGGCAGCCTCGAGAACATCGCTTGGGGCGGGCACGGCGAGCTGCGCTTTGGCTATGACCTCACCGCCGGCGTTTCCGATCCCTCCTGGTTCCACGTGGGCCGCGCGAACGGCTTCTTCCTGGCGAAGCTGGGATCGCGGCTGCGCCTGGGCGGGCAGGCCTCATACGACCGGGTTCCCGACGACTTCACTTTGGAGCGCGCCGAGCTGATCGCGCGCCTCGGCCGTGGAGCGCGCGAAGCGCACGCGGGGATCTTCCTCGTGCCGCTCGGCCGCACGAACCTGGACCACGACGCGCCGCAGTACGAATTCGGCGAGCGCTCGCTGGTCGCCACCGAGATCCTGGGCGTGCCCAACGCCGAGCTGGGCGCGGGGCTGCGCGGCGCGGGATCGTGGTCGCGCACGATGCCCTTCACCTATGAAGTGGACCTGGTCACCGGCTTCGACGACGGCATCGTGATGGACGCCGCCGGCGGCACGCGACTTCCCGCCGGACGGAACAACTACGGCGACCAGAACGGGCTGCCCGCGCTCTCGGCGCGCTTCGCCATCCAGCCCTCGGTGGACACGGAGATCGGCCTCTCCGCGCAGAGCGGACCCTACAACCAGACGAAGGTCGACGGCGTGAAGGTGGACCGCACGCGCTTTGTCCACGTGGTCGCGGCCGACGCGGTCACCAACGCGGTGGGCGTGGACTGGGCCGCGGAGGCGGCCGGCGCTCTCGTGGACATCCCGCCCTCGCTGGAGGCGCTGTACGCCCAGCGTCAGTGGGGCGCTTCGTTGGAAGCGACCCGTGTGCTCCGCGCGCCGCTGTTCGCGGCATGGCACGGCACGTCGCTGAGCGGCGGGCTCCGCGCGGAAAAGGTCGACTTCGACATGGGCATCCCCGGCGACTCACGCGCGCGCGTGGGCGCCAGCCTGAACATCCGGCCTCTTCCCTCGGCGATCGTTCGTTTTGGTTGGTATTACGAATGGCGTCGCGATCGTTTCGATAATCTGACTCCGCTTGGGGGTTTGACGCTTACGGCTGCCAGTTACTTCTAGGGGAGGCGCCGCCGCTCCACCGCTCCGCGCTCCGCGTACATCGCTTCGCGCACCGACCCACTCCGCTGCATTTCGTCATCACATTCCTGATCCACGAGCACGGTTCATGCCTCGAAAGTCTTCATGGCACAACGCGAAGCGAATCCCCGTTGTTACGTCGAGCGTTGCGCGCGCACGCGTCAACGCGCGGCTACGTCGACGTCGCCTCCAGGAAACCGCCCCGTAAACAGGTGTTTGCATGCGCGACTATCGGTTGATCCACATCAGTGATGACATTCTGCTCCATGGGCTCGCGAATCTCGTCGCGAGCGATCGCCAGACCACCGCGGACCTTCTGGCGCATCTTGCGGAGTTCGACGCGCGCCGGCTGTACGTCCCGGCCGGGCACGCGTCGATGTTCGCGTACTGCGTCGAAGCGCTGCACTTCTCGGAAGACGCGGCCTACAAACGGATCCAGGCGGCACGAGCAGCGCGGCGGTTTCCATCGTTGTTCGAAGCCATTGCCGATGGCCGGCTCAATCTCACCGCGGTTGGCCTGCTCGCCCCGCACCTCACAGCGGAGAACGCCCAGGAGCTGATCGAGGAGGCGACACACAAGCTGAAGGCGGAGATCCAGGAAGCGCTCGCTCGCCGGTTCGACTCGCGGGCGGTGCGACCCAACGGGCCCGCGTCCACGATTCGCCCCATCCCCCAACTTGCGCCAGCGCAAGTTCGGACGGCTCTGCAAGAGGGACAACTTGCGCTGGCGCAAGTCGAGATCAGCTCCGGATTGAATGGAGCCACGCCCGGACTGAATGGAGCCACGCCCGGATTGATCGGAGCCACGCCCGGGTTGAATGGAGCCGTGCCCGGGTTGAATGGAGCCGGGTCAGGGTCTTCGAGCAATCACCCTGATCCGGCTCCCGTTGTGCCTGGCTTGGGCGTTGGAACGCCGGGCCTCCAGCAGCCAGTCCCTGCCCAAGCCAGCGCTTCCTGGTCAAGCTCACGATCGACAAGGCCACCCACGACAAGCTGCGCCGCGCGCAAGCTCTTCTCAGCCACGCCATTCCTGCCGGAGATGTGGTCCAGGTGCTCGACCGCGCCCTGGATGCTCTGATCACGCAGCTGGAGCGGCGGAAGGCCGGGGCCGAGC
>DASSLZ010000067.1:0-22627 GCA_035689165.1 Candidatus Eiseniibacteriota bacterium
CTTCCGCAAGGACCTCGAGATCGAAGAAGACCTGATCGAGGAGGTGGCTCGCGGCATCGGCTATGACGCCGTGCCCGCGACGGTCGCGGCGGCGTCCGTTCCGGCGATCGCCGAGTCGCCCGAGCGCGCGTTCGCGGCGCGCGTCGTGGACGTGGCGGTCGGGCTGGGCTTCGACGAGGCGATCGGGGCGGCCCTGGTGGGCGACATTCCCGCCGAAGCGCGCGAGGGCATCGAGGCTGCGAGCATCTGGGAGATCCAGAATCCGAAGAGCCGCGAGCTGAAGCATCTGCGCGTGAGCCTGCTTCCGGGCCTGCTCGCCATCGCCGCCCGGAACGCGCGCCACGGCGTCACCGACGTGCGCCTGGCCGAGGTGGGGAAGGTGTTCCAGGCCCAACCGCCGCCGCTGGGCTCCGAGCGTCTCGAGGCGGCGTTCCTCCTCACCGGCTCGCCCGACCCCTGGAACCGCCCCGGCGCCGACTCCGACCGCTACCTGGAGCTGCGCGGCGCGGTTGAAGCGCTTTATGAAGCATTGGGAATTGACTCATGGCAGGGCGGCTCCTACCATGATGCGTGCTGGGCTCGCGGAACCGGTTCCGTCTGGGCGGTTTCGGGGAGCCGGCTCGGCCGGATGGGGGAAGTCGCCCCTTCGCTGGCCCGCCAGATGGGCCTGACGCAGCCCGCATGGGCGGCGATCGTGGATCTGGCGGCGGCGCTCCGCGCCGCGCCCCGGGAGCGGCGATACCGCGAGGTACCGCGGTTCCCGGCATCGAAGCGGGATCTGGCGGTTGTCGTGCGCCCCGACGTGACGCACGAGGATCTCGCGGCGACGATTCGAGCGGCGGGGGGGCCGCTGCTGCACACCATCCGGCTATTCGACGTCTACAAGTTCCGCGACGGAGAGCACGCGGGCCGCTCGAGCCTGGCCTACGCGCTGGAGTTCCGCTCGCCGGAGCGCACGTTGACCGACCGCGAGGTCGAGGATTCGTTCGCGGCGATCGTGCGCGCCCTGGAATCGAAGCTGGGCGCGGCGCTTCGCGGCGGAGCGGAGGTGCCCCGCGCGTGAGCGCGATCGTGACGGAACTGTCGGCGCTGGAAGAACGCGTACAGCAGATCGTGAGTCTGCTGGAACGGATGCGCGAAGAGAATCGCGCCCTGACCGGCGAACGGGATGACCTTCGGGCGAAAGTGCGGGCGCTCGAAGCGGCGGCGGGCAAGCACGCCGCGGCCGACTACAAGACCCGCTTGAAGTCGCTCGAAGACGAACGGGCGACCCTGTTGGAAGAACGGCGGGCGCTCGCGCGGCGCGTCGAGGAGATGCTGGCGAAGCTGTCGGTCCTCGAGAAAGCCGTGCACGCCTGACGCCATCGGCCGGTCCCGGACATCCGTCGGGGGCGGCTGCCGGAAACGACGAGAACGAAAGGACCGAGGTGGGATCGGAACCGACGACCCAGAGCGTGACGATCTTCGGCAGCGAGTACAAGATCAAGGGCGCCGACCCCGATTACATCCAGACCGTCGCGGCATACGTCGACGGAAAGATGCGCGAGCTGGAACGCAGGCTCGCGACGGGCACTCCCACCAAAATCGCCATCCTCGCCTCGCTCAACATCGCGGACGAGCTTCTCCGGGAACGCGCCGAGCGCGGCCGGCTCGACAAGGAGCTGGCCGAGCGTACCAAGGCGCTCACAAAAACCATCGGAGATTCGCTTCGCGAGCGCTGAGCCCTTCCGGCGGCGCGCATCCACGACGGAGGTCACCGACACCGGCCACGACGACGAACAACCGAAAACCCTGCCATGCTCGTGTGGTGCCGGAATTTTTTGAGCCACAACTCAAGACTTGGGAGTCTGGATACCCGGCGTCGTGGTGGTCCGCCTTTGGCGGACGACGCAAACCCGGGCGAAGGGCACCCACCTGGTCGCTCCAGGTTCAAAAGTCTCGCGCCCACGGCATCGGCGGGGCTCTTTTTGTATACGGAGGATCGCCGCTCATGACCGTGTCCCTGCTGACGCTGATCCTCGCCGCCCTCGGCTCGGGCATCGTGGCGTTCCTGCTTGGATGGATCGCCCACCGGAAGATCGGCGAGGGGAAGGTGCTGCGCGCCGAAGAGCTGGCGGCCAAGATCCTGCGCGAGGCCGAGCGGGAGGCCGAGACCCAGAAGAAAAGCGCCCTCCTCGAGGCCAAGGACGAGTGGTTCAAGGAGAAGTCGCGCCTGGACCGCGAGGCACAGGCCCAGAAGAACGAGATCCAGCGCGCGGAGCGGCGGCTTCAAGAGCTGGAGACCAACCTGAACCGGCGCGCCGAGGTGCTCGACAAGAAGGAGCGGGACCAGAAGCGGCTGGAACGGGACCTGTCGGTCAAGGGGGAGGCCCTCGAGCTGCGCGACAAGGAGCTCGAGCGGGTCCTGGGCGAGCAGAACGCGCGGCTCCAGCGCATCAGCGGCATGACGGCCGAAGAGGCGAAGCAGCTCCTCATCGTGAACATGGAGAACGAGGCGCGCGCCGAGGCCGGAAAGCTCCTCCAGCAGATCCGGGAGGAGTCCACGCGGAACGCGGAGAAGGAGGCGCGGGAGATCGTCACGCTGGCGATCCAGCGCTGCGCCGCCGACCACTCCGCCGAGACCACCGTCTCGGTGGTCCATCTCCCCAGCGACGACATGAAGGGGCGGATCATCGGCCGGGAGGGACGGAACATCCGCGCCTTCGAGACCGTGACCGGCATCGACGTGATCATCGACGACACGCCCGAGGCCGTGATCCTCTCCGGCTTCGATCCGGTGCGGCGCGAGATCGCCAAGCGTTCGCTCGAGCGCCTGATCACCGACGGCCGGATCCATCCCGCGCGCATCGAGGAGGTCGTGGCCAAGGTGCAGAAGGAGTTGGAGGAGCAGATCATCGAGCTGGGCGAGGCCGCCGTGCTGGAAGTGGGCGTGCACGGCATGCACCCGGAGATCGTGAAGCTCCTGGGCAGGCTCCAGTACCGCACCAGCTATGGGCAGAACATCCTCCAGCACTCCAAGGAGGTCGCCTGGATCTGCGGGATCATGGCGGGGCAGCTCGGCTTCGACACGCAGATCGCCAAGCGCGCGGGACTCCTCCACGACCTGGGCAAGGCGGTGACGCACGAGGTGGAGGGAGCGCACGCGCAGATCTCGATGGATTTCGCCCAGCGCTACGGCGAGCCGCAGGAGGTGGTCCGCGCGGTGGGCTATCACCATCACGATCCCACGGCCGAGAACCTCTACGCCGTGCTGGTCATGGCGGCGGACGCCGTCTCCGGCGCCCGTCCCGGCGCGCGGCGCGAGAGCATCGAGAACTACGTGAAGCGCCTGGAGGCGCTGGAGAAGATCGCCGACTCCTTCCCGGGGGTCGAGAAGTCCTACGCGATCCAGGCGGGGCGCGAGGTGCGCATCATGGTCGAGCCCAAGAACGTGGACGACGCGCGCGCCTCGCAGCTGGCGAGCGACGTCGCCCGCCGCGTCGAGCGGGAGCTCCAGTACCCCGGCCAGATCAAGGTCGTGGTGATCCGCGAGACGCGCGCCATGGAATACGCGCGCTAGGCCCCGCGTGAACATCCTCTTCGTCGCGGACATCTTCGGTTCTCCGGGCCGCCGCGCGGTCCGGGATCTCCTTCCCGAGATCGTCTCCTCCATGGGCATCGACCTGGTGGTCGTGAACGTGGAGAACGCGGCCGCCGGCTTCGGGGTCACGAAAGAGATCCTCGAAGAGGTGAAGGGGCTGGGCGTCCAGTGCATGACGAGCGGCAATCACATCTGGGACCGGCGCGAGGTGATGCCTCTCCTGGACTCCGAGCCGCTCCTGCTCCGGCCGCACAACTACCCGCCGGGCGTGCCGGGGCGCGGCGTGATGATCGCGCGCACCGCTTCGGGCGCGAAGGTCGGGGTGATCAATCTCATGGGGCGGGTCTTCATGCGCGAGCTGCTCGATCCCTTCCGGGTGGCCGAGGAAGAGGCGGCGAAGCTGCGCGAGGAGACGCCGATCATCCTGGTGGATTTCCACGCCGAGGCGACCGCGGAGAAGGTGGCGCTGGGGTGGCACCTGGACGGCAAGGTCTCCGCCGTGATCGGCACGCACACGCACGTCCAGACCGCCGACGAGCGGATCCTGCCCGGCGGCACCGGCTACATCACCGACGCCGGGATGACCGGTCCGCACGACTCCGTGATCGGCGTGCGCAAGGACCAGGCGATCCGGAAGTTCCTCACGCTGCTGCCGACCCGCTTCGAGCCCGCGACGGGCGACGTGCGCCTCCACGGCGTGCACCTCGAGGTGGATGACGCCACAGGGCGCTGCCGCCACATCGAGCGCGTGGCGATGGCGTTGGAGCCGGCTCCCGGGGCCGCCGTCCCGTGACCACCGCGCCGGCCGCGGCGCTCCTCCTGGGCGGCCCGCTCGCCGCCGAAATCCGCGCCGGGGTGAAGCGGCGCCTCGAAGCGCTCCGCGACCGCGGCCGGCCCGCGGGCCTCGCCGTCGTCACGGTGGGAGAGCCTCCTTCGGGAAACCCCTACGTGCGCGCCAAGGTGAAGGCGGCCCAGGAAGCGGGCGCCGTCGCCACCGTCCATCGCCTTTCCGAGGACATCGCCGAACCAAAGCTTCGCGACGCGCTCCGCGCGATCGGCGACGACCCCGCGGTCCATGGCTTGATCCTCCAGCTTCCGCTCCCGCGCCATCTGCGCGAGGAGCGCCACCTGGAGGACGTGCCTCCGGCCAAGGACGTGGACGGTATCCATCCCGCGAACGTGGGCCGGTGGGTGAACGGGCTTCCCGCGCCGCGCCCGGCCACGCCCCTGGGGGTGCAGGAGCTGTTGCGGCGCCACTGCGGCGATCTCGCGGGGAAGCGCGCGGTCATCCTGGGACGGAGCCGCATCGTCGGACGGCCGCTCTCGGTGCTCCTCTCCTCCCGCGAGCCGGGGATGAACGCGACCGTCACCCTCTGCCACTCGGAGACGCGCGACCTGCCCGCGCTCTGCCGCGAGGCCGAGATTCTCGTCGTGGCGATCGGCCACCGCCGCTCGATCGGCGCCGCGCACGTCCGCCCGGGCGCCGTCGTGATCGACGTCGGGATCCATCCCATCGCCAATCCCGCCCCCGGCGCGCCGC
This sequence comes from Candidatus Eiseniibacteriota bacterium, assembly GCA_035689165.1. Taxonomy (GTDB): domain Bacteria; phylum Eisenbacteria; class RBG-16-71-46; order SZUA-252; family SZUA-252; genus DASQJL01. The sequence goes on from DASSLZ010000067.1 coordinate 5,121, forward strand.
GCTATGAGGGGGACGTGGACTTCGAGGCAGTGCGCGGCATCGCGTCGGCGATCACGCCGGTGCCGGGGGGTGTCGGTCCGCTGACCGTCGCAATGCTGCTGCGCAATCTGGCGGACGCCGCGGAAGCGGCGGAAGCTGCGGAGGGCGGCGGATCATGAGCGCGCGCCGCTCGTCGAGTCTCGCCTCTCGTGTCTTGGGGTCAACACGGATGGGCGCCGGCCCCGGTGCGGATGTCTGCCTCGGTGCGGAGGCCCGCTTCGTTACGGAAATCCGCCGCGGTGCGGAGGTCCGCCTTGGAGACCCCACGTCGCGCTCCTCGAGTCGTACAGAGAGAGCGACAGATGTCTTCGCTTTCACCGCCGCTAGCGGCGGTAAAATCCTGACCACGTGGCGGGACAGAGGCTCGCGCCCAAGGATCCCGACGGCCATACGCAGACGCTCGCGGCCAAGGACCGCGACGGCCGTACGATGAGCGCGCGACGCAATTGGGGCGCCGCCGCCCGCTTCGATCCGCGCGAAGGAGAGCCGCACGTCTACACCGTCGGCGAGATCGTCGCCGAGCTGAATGCGCTCCTCGGCGGGGAATACCCCTCGATCACCGTGGAGGGGGAGATCACCGACTTCCGCGCGCATCCCTCCGGACACGAATACTTCTGCATCAAGGACCGCCGGGCGCAGCTCCAGGTGGTCTTCTTCGCCAGCCAACCCCGCATCCGCGGGGTCCAGCTCAAGAACGGGCTCGCCGTACGCGTCACCGGCACCATCACGGTCTACGAAGCGCGCGGAAGCATGCAGCTCAAGGCGGAGCGGGTGTCGCCGGTCGGTTTCGGCGCCCTCCAGATCCGCTTCGAGGAGCTGAAGCGAAAGCTCCAGGCCGAGGGGCTCTTCGCCGTGGAGCGGAAACGGGAGCTCCCGCGCTACGCCACCCGGGTCGCCATCGTCACCTCCTTCTCCGGCGCGGCGATCCGCGACATGCTCCGGATCCTGCGCCAGCGCGCGCCTCACGCGCGGATCACCGTCGCGCCGGCGCGCGTGCAGGGAGACGGCGCCGCGCTTTCGGTCGCGGCCGCGATCCGGCTCGTGAACGACTGGGGTGACGCCGACGTGCTGATCGTGGGGCGCGGCGGGGGCTCGCTCGAGGATCTCTGGGCCTTCAACGAAGAGGCGGTGGTGCGCGCCATCGTCGCCTCGCGCATCCCGGTCATCTCGGCCGTGGGTCACGAGTCGGATATCACGTTGGCCGACCTCGCGGCGGACGTTCGCGCCGCGACGCCGACGCACGCCGCCCAGCAGGCCGCGCCCAGCCGGGAAGAGGCCCGCCATAAGCTCCACCAGCTCGCCGTTCACGCGCGGGAGCGGCTGCTGCGCGAGATGCAGCGCGACCGCCGCCACCTCGACGGCTACCGCACCCACCGCGCGTTCCGCGAGCCGCACCGGCAGGTCGCCGAGGGACGGCAGACCCTCGACAATACCCGCGACGTCCTCGCGCGCGCGCTCGAGGGCTGGGCGCTTCGCCGGCGCAGCACCGTCGGTTCGGCCTCCACGCGGCTTCGCGCGCACGCTCCCGCCCGGGTCGTGGAGCGGATGCGGGAGCGCCTGCTGGAGCTGCGCCGGCGCGCCGAACGTGCGTCGATAACCGATCTGGCGAAGCGCCGGAAGGAGGCGGGCGCCCGCGCGCGGCTCCTCACTTCCTACGACTACCGCGGCGTCCTCCGGCGCGGCTACGCGCTGGTCTGGAACGAGGAGGGCGCGCGTCTCGTGAACCGCGGACGGAACCTTCGCCCCGGCGAGGGGATTCGAGTACAGTTCCACGACGCCCGCGCGGAGGCCTCGGTCACGCGCGTGGATCCGTCGACCGAGGAGGAAACGCCATGAAGCGGAAGGAAGGGCCGGCCCCCGACGCGCCCACGTTCGAGAGCATGATGGAGCGGCTCGAGCAGCTGGTGGGGACGCTCGAGTCCGGCAACCTGAGCCTCGAGGAGTCGATCCACTCCTTCGAGGAGGGGATGGCGCTCGTGAAGCGGTGCACCGAGGTGCTCGACCAGGCGGAACAGCGGATCCAGAAGCTCACGCGCGACGCCCAGGGGGCGCCGCGGACGGAACCGGTCGCGGAGGACGACGAGGCGGATGAAGGGCGGAGCGGCGAGCTCCCGTTTTGAGCGCTACCTCGAGCGCGCGCGTCCTCGGATCGACCGCGCGCTCGACGGAGTGCTCCCGCGCGCGTCGGCCGAGCCCCGCCGGCTGCACGCGGCCATCCGCTACAGCGTCTTCGCCGGAGGGAAGCGGCTCCGCCCCGCGCTCTGCCTGCTCGCGTGCGAGTCGGTCTCCGGCTCCTGCAGCGACGCGATGCATGCCGCCGCCGCGCTGGAGATGATCCACACTTTCAGCCTGATCCACGACGATCTCCCCGGCATGGACGACGACGACTGGCGCCGCGGGCGCCTCACCAACCACAAGGTGTTCGGCGAGGGGATGGCGATCCTCGCCGGCGACGCGCTGCTCGCGCTCGCGTTCGAGACGCTGGCGACGCGCCCCACGGGGCGCGCCAAGGATCCGCGCGCGCTCCTGCGAACCGTCTGCGAGGCCACGGGCCACGAGGGGATGATCGGGGGCCAGGCGCTGGACCTGCTCTACGAGCGGCAGCGGGTCTCCTTCGCGCGAGTGCTGCGGATGCACCGGCGGAAGACGGGGATGCTCCTTCGCGGCTCGCTCCTCGCCGGCGCCCAGGTCGCGGGCGCGAGCGCGGCGGCGCTCCGGCGCTTCGGCGACTACGGCGACCGGATCGGCGTCGCGTTTCAGATCACCGACGACATCCTGAACGAGCGCTCCACGAAGCGGGCCACGGGGAAGAGCGTGCGTTCGGACCGCGCGCGCGGCAAGGCGACGGCGCCCTCGAGCGGCGGCATGGCGCGCGCCGAGCGCGAGGTCGAGCGGCTCCTCGACGAAGCGGCCGCCATCGCCCCCCGGCTCGGCCGCCGCGCCGAGGAGTTCGCGTCGCTCACGGAATTCCTCCGCCATCGGACGCGCTGACGCATGAACCTGGCGCCCCAGGGAGGGGAGAGCTGATGGGTTTCACCGCGAATCCGCTGCTGCACGCGCTGCTCTGCGGCTTCCTCGTGCAGCTCAGCAAGGTGTTGACCTTCCTCCTGCAAGAGCGGAAAATCAACGTGCGGCGGTTCGTGGAAACCGGCGGCATGCCCAGCAGCCACGCGGCTTCGGTGATGGCCCTGACCACCTGTGTGGGGCTGCGCGAAGGCGTTCGGTCCGTTCTCTTCGGCGTCGTCCTGTACTTCAGCCTCATCGTGATGTACGACGCCGCAGGGCTTCGGCGGGCTGCGGGCCGTCAGGCGACCCTGCTCAACCGGATCCTGCACGAGCACCTGCAGCTATCCGGACCGCCCGCGGAGCGACTGCGCGAGCTTCTGGGACATACGCCGATCGAAGTCTTGGTGGGCGCCTTGATCGGCGTCCTGTTCTCGTTCGCCATCTATCGCCCCCCGGGAGGACCGTGAGCACCGCCAGCGCATCCATGAACGCCTCCACGAACCACCTGGCCGGAATCTCGAGCCCCGAGGACCTGAAGCGCCTTCCCCCCGAGGCCCTCCCGGCGCTCGCCGCGGAAATCCGCGAGCGGATCCTCTCCGTCGTCTCCAAGACCGGCGGCCACCTGGCTCCCAGCCTCGGCACGGTGGAGCTGACGATCGCGCTCCACTACGTCTTCCACACCCCCGAGGACATCCTGATCTGGGACGTGGGCCATCAGGCCTACGGCCACAAGATCCTGACCGGGCGGAACGACCGCTTCGACACGATCCGCCGCGAGGGCGGCCTGTCGGGCTTTCCGCGCCGCGTGGAGAGCCCCTACGACCCGTTCGGCACCGCGCACGCCTCCACCGCCATCTCCGCCGCGCTCGGCTTCGCCTGCGCGCGCGACTTGGCGCACGAGAAGCGCCGCGTCGTCGCGGTCGTGGGCGACGGAGCGCTGACCGGCGGCCTGGCCTACGAGGGGATGAACCAGGCGGGCGCGGCCGGCACCGATCTTCTCGTCGTGCTGAACGACAATTCGATGTCGATCTCGCCGAACGTGGGCGCGATCTCGCAGTACCTGACGCGCCTGACGGCGGGGCCGATCTTCCGCCGCCTCGAGGCCGACCTGTGGGACCTCCTCGGCAAGCTCCCGGCCGGCGGCACGGCGCGCAAGCTCGCGGGCCGCATCAAGGAGAGCATGAAGAACCTGGTCGTGCCGAACGTCCTCTTCGAAGAGCTGGGCTTCAAGTACTTCGGCCCGATCGACGGACACGACCTGACCACGCTGCTCACAGTGCTGAACCAGGTGAAGGAGGTGAAGGGACCGGTTCTCCTCCACACGCTGACCCGGAAGGGGAAGGGGTACGGCCCCGCCGAGGAGGACTCGCGCAAGTTCCACGGCGTCTCCTCGTTCGACAAGCTGACCGGAGCGAGCGCCCGGAAGACGTCCGGCCCCGCCTACACCGAGATCTACGGCCAGTCCATGATCGAGCTGGCGCGGCAGGATCCCAAGATCATGGCCATCACGGCCGCCATGACCGACGGCACCGGCCTCACGAAGTTCGCGACGACGTTCCCCGACCGCTTCCACGACGTCGGGATCGCCGAGCAGCACGCGGTCTGCTTCGCCGCGGGCGTCGCCGCCGCGGGGCTCCGCCCCTTCGCGACGATCTACTCCACCTTCCTGCAACGGGCGTACGACCAGATCGTGCACGACGTCGCGGTGCAGGGGCTGCCCGTTCGCTTCGCGCTGGACCGCGCCGGACTGGTGGGCGAGGACGGCTCGACCCATCACGGTGTCTTTGACATCGGCTATCTCCGCTGCCTGCCCGGGATGGTGCTGATGGCCCCCAAGGACGAGAACGAGCTGCGCCGCATGCTCGTCACGATGGCCGCGCACGACGCGGGGCCGATCGCGGTGCGCTATCCGCGCGGCGCGGGTGTGGGCGCGACGCTCGACCCCAATCCGCAGCCGCTCGCGATCGGCGAGGCGGAGCTGATCCGCTCCGGCAAGGACGTCGTGCTCGTCGCCTACGGCGCGATGGTCGCCGTGGCGGAGAAGACGGCCTCGCTCCTCGCCGAATCGGGCATGGACGCCGCGGTGATCAACGCCCGCTTCGCCAAGCCGCTCGACGAGGCGATGCTCCTCGACTGGGCGCGCCGCGTCCCGCGGCTGGTGACGCTGGAGGAGGGGGCGCTCCCCGGCGGGTTCGGCGACGCCGTCCTCGAGCTGTTCGCGAAGACCACGGTTCCCGGCGTCCAGATCCGCACGTTCGGCGTTCCCGACCGCTTCTTCGACCACGGCTCGCGCGAGTCGCTCCTCCTGGCCGCGGGGCTTCATCCCGACCTGCTCGCCCCGGAGATCCGCCGCTTCCTCGCCGGCGATCCACGCTCGACCCCGGAACCGCTCGCCCCCAAGGCATCCAGCGCTCCCATCGCCACCCACGCATGATCCGCCCGCCCCGTCACCTGGGGATCGTCGGCAATCGCGGGAAGGAGGGGGTGCGCGCGCTCGTGCCGCCACTCATCCGCTGGGCCCGCGCGCAAGGGCGGAAGGTCTCGCTCGACCGGGAGCTGGCCCGCGGGATGCGCGGCGTCGGCGCGGGAATCACGCTGGAGGCGCTGGTAAAGCGCGCCGACGCGATCCTCGTGCTGGGCGGCGACGGCACCATGCTCGGCACCGCGCGCGCCGCTTCCGCCGCGGGCGTTCCAATCCTCGGCGTGAACCTGGGCGGTCTGGGCTTCCTGACCGAGACCGCGCAGGAGGACCTCTATCCCGCCCTGGAGCGCCTGTTCCGGGGCGACGTGACGCTGGAGCGGCGGACGATGGTCGAAGCGCAGGTGCGGCGGCGCGGGAGCAAGGGCGTGTGGCAGGAAGTGGGGCTGAACGACGCGGTGATCCATCCCTCCGAGCGCTCGCGCGTGATCGCGATGGACCTGCGGATCGCGGGCAAGGAGATCGGAACGCTGGTGGGGGACGGCCTCATCGTCGCGAGCCCGACCGGCTCGACCGCCTACTCCCTCTCGGCGGGCGGGCCGATCGTCCGTCCTTCGGTCGAGGCACTCCTCGCCACGCCCATCAGCCCCCACACCGTGACCTGGAGGCCGCTCCTGGTTGGCGCCGACGAGACCATCCGCGTGCGCCTGCGCCCTGGCCATCCGCGCGCCAACCTCACGATGGACGGCCAGGTGGCGCGCACCGTCACGCCCGATGACGAGATCCTGATCCGCCGCGCGCGCCGCCGCGCGACCCTCATCGTGCTCGAGCCCGAGTCCTTCTACGACGTCCTCCGCACCAAGCTCGCCTGGGCCACGTCGCCGCGAGGACGGGTCCCCGACCAATAGGCGGATCTCGCTCCCATGCTCCGCTGGCTCTCCATCCAGGGTCTGGCCCTCGTCGACTCGGTCGAGCTGGAGTTCGCTCCCGGCTTGAACGTGCTCACGGGAGAGACGGGTGCGGGCAAGTCCCTCGTCCTGGGATCGATCGGGCTCCTGCTCGGCGACCGCGCCGACTCGGCGTGGCTCCGCTCGGGCGAATCGCGCGGATCGGTGGAGGGGACGTTCGACCTCGCCGGGCGCCCCGACCTGATCGAAGCGCTGCGCGCGCACGACGTCGAGCCGGAAGAGGGCCGCGTCGTGCTGCGCCGCGAGGTGGCCGCGAATGGAACGACGCGCGCGTTCGTGAACGGGCGGGGCGTCCTCCTCGTCCAGCTTCGCGCCGTGGGCGACCTGCTCGTGGACCTGCACGGCCAGCACGAGCACCAGCAGCTCCTCGATCCCGCGCGGCAGGCGGACTTCTTCGACGCCTGGGCCGGGACGTGGGAGGAACGCCGCGCGCTGGAGGCCGAGCGCGCCGCCATCCTCGAAGACCGGCGGGCCGCGGCCGCGGCGCGCGCGGCCCTGGAGCGCGATCGCGCCGAGGAGGAGACGCTGCGCGCCGACCTCGCCGAGCTGGAGGCGCTGAAGCTCGAGGACGGGGAAGAGGAGACGCTCCTCCGCGACCGGGAGCGGCTGGTCCACAAGGAGCGCATCCTCCAGGGGCTGAGCGAGGCGCTGGCCCTGCTGGCCGACGAGGAGACCGGCGCCGAGTCGCGCCTCCGCCGCGCGGTGAAGGCGCTTCGAACGGGCGCCGCGCTCGACGCGGGGCTCGAGCCGCTGGTCGAAGAGGCCGAGGCGGCGTCGGAGGCCGCCTCCGCCCTGTCGTCGCGCGCCGAGGGGGAGCGGGCGCGGCTCCTCGAAGAGCCGCTCGATCTCGATCGCGTCGAAGAGCGCCTGGACCGGATCCATCGCCTGAAGCGCAAGCACCGGACGGACGCTTCGGGCCTCCTCGCCCTGGCTGGGGAGCTGCAAACGCGGGTGCGCCAGCTTGCGCCCGGAGCCGAAGAGGTGGATCGGCTCGAGCGGGCGCTCGCGGCGCGGACCGCCGCGTACGGCCGGAGGCTCGACGCACTCTCCGAGCGCCGGGCGACGCGCGCGGCCGCGTTCGAGCGCGCGGCGGGTGCTCTCCTCGACCGGCTGGGGTTCGGCAAGGCGCGCCTCGGCGCGGCGCCCTCCGGCGCCCGAGCAGGCGACCGGAGCCGGCCCGCGATTGACCCCGCTCCGATCCCCGCTCTAGAATTCGAGTTCCAGCCGAATCCCGGCGAACCCCCGCGACCGCTTCGCAGAATCGCCTCGGGAGGGGAGCTCTCCCGGGTCATGCTCGCCGTGAAGTCGCTCATGGCGGACAAGGACCAGGTCGCCGTGCTCGTCTTCGACGAGGTGGATCAGGGAATCGGGGGAGCCGTGGGCGAGGAGGTCGGGGCGCTGCTCCGCGACCTCGGCGACAAGCGCCAGGTGCTCTGCATCACGCACCTTCCGCTGATCGCGGCCTACGCCCAGCGGCAGCTCCAGGTGGCGAAGTCGGTGGCGCGGGGAAGGACGACGACGACGGTGGCACCGCTCTCCGAAGAGGAGCGCGTCGAGGAGATCGCGCGGTTGCTCGCGGGCGCCCGCGCCGGCGAGACGACGCGCCGGCAGGCCCGGGAGCTCCTGAGCGGGGCCCGATCTGGGGCCGGCGCCGCCGCCGGACCGTCCCGGAAGTGCGCGAGTGCGCCGCAGGGCGCGGTCTCACGCGCCAGAACCGCTAAAGGAAAACGATGATCACTCCGAGCCTCGAGGACTATCGCGCGCTCGCGCGCCGCTACAACCTGGTGCCGGTCATGCGCGAGGTGCTGGCGGACTTCGACACGCCGGTCTCGGCGTTCGCCAAGCTGAACCGCGGCGACGCGTCGTTCCTCCTGGAGAGCCTCGAAGGGGGCGAGACGTGGGGGCGGTATTCCATCCTCGGCTTCCGCCCCTCCATCGAATTCCGCGCCAAGGGCGCGGTGGTCGAGACGCGCCGCGGCGAGCGGACCGAGCGCACCGAGTCCCAGGACCCGCTGGAGTCCTTGCGGGCGCTCCTCCAGTCGGTGAGCGCCGCCCCGGTTGCGAACCTCCCCCCGTTCAGCGGCGGCGCGGTCGGACTCGTGGGCTACGATTACGTGCGTTTCCTGGAGCGGATCCCCGCGCGCGTGCCCGACGATCTGGGGCAGCCCGACCTCCATTTCGTCTTTCCCGATCTCGTGCTCGCGTTCGACAACTTCCGCCATCGTCTCCAGCTGGTCGCGAACACGCGCCCCGGGAACGATCCCGACCGCGCCTATCGCGACGCGGTCGCGGCCATCAGCGAGATGCTATCCCGCCTGGCGCAGCCGGCGCCGGCGCCCGCCGCGACCGAGCGCGCGAACGGGGAGGTGGCCTTCACCAGCAACCTCGGCCGCGAGGGCTACGCGCAGGCCGTCCTCGCCGCCAAGGAGCACATCCGCGCGGGGGACATCGTCCAGGTCGTATTGGCGCACCGGCTGGAGGCGACCGCGGCGGTCAGCCCCTTCGACGTCTACCGCGCGCTCCGGATCCTGAACCCCTCGCCCTACATGTACTACCTCCGCTACTCGGATCGCTCGGTCGCGGGATCGTCGCCCGAGATCCTCGTCCGCACCTCGGGCCGGAAGATCGCTCTCCGCCCGATCGCGGGGACGCGGCCGCGGGGCCAGAGCCGGGAGGAGGACGCGGCGCTGGAGCAGGAGCTCCTCACGAGCGAGAAGGATCGCGCCGAGCACGTGATGCTGGTGGACCTGGGGCGGAACGATGTGGGGAAGGTGGCCGAGATCGGGAGCGTGCGCACCACGGAGTTCATGACCGTGGAGCGCTACTCGCACGTGATGCACCTGGTGAGCCATATCGAGGGCACGCTTCGGGACGGGCTCGGGCCCTTCGACGTCCTGCGCGCCTGCTTCCCGGCCGGGACGGTGAGCGGCGCGCCGAAGAAGCGCGCGATGGAGATCATCGAATCCCTCGAGCCCTCCCGTCGCGGGGCCTACGCGGGCGCGATGGGCTATTTCGACTTCCACGGCAACGCGGATTTCTGCATCACCATCCGGACCGCGACCTTCGAAGGGGGCCGCGTCCACCTGGGCGTGGGGGCCGGCATCGTGGCCGACTCCGATCCCGAGGAGGAGTGGACCGAGACGCGCAACAAGGGGCGCGCCGTGGAAGCGGCGGTGCGCCTGGCCGCGGGAGGACTGGACGCGTGATCCTGATGATCGACAACTACGATTCGTTCACCTGGAACCTGGTCCAGTACCTGGGGGAGCTCAGGGAGACCCCGCGCGTCGTCCGAAACGACGAGATCACCGTGGACGAGGCGCTCGCGATGAAGCCCGACGCCATCGTCATCTCCCCGGGCCCGGGCCGTCCCGACGACGCGGGGATCAGCAAGGAGCTGATCCGGCGTAGCGCCGGAGTGGTGCCGATCCTGGGCGTCTGCCTGGGCCACCAGTGCATCGGCGAAGTCTTCGGGGGCACGATCGTGCGGGCCGAGCGCCTCGTGCACGGGAAGACGTCGGCGATCATCCACACGGGGCGGGGCATCTTCCTCGACGTGGACAATCCCTTCATGGCGACCCGCTACCACTCGCTGCTGGTCGCGCGCGAGGGGCTCCCCGACGCGCTCGCCGTCGTCGCCTGGACGCCCGAGAACGAGATCATGGCGCTCCGCCACAAGGACCATGAGACGTGGGGCGTGCAGTTCCACCCCGAGTCGATCCTGACGGCCCACGGCAAGGACCTCCTCCGGAACTTCCTGCGCCTCGTCCCGGACGCGGCGGCGGCCCGCCCGGCGGCCGCGGCGCCCGCGCGCTGACCCGGATCTCCCCGTCGATGACGTCCCCCGCGCGCGCCGCCGCATCCCTCGCTCCCTTCGCCCCCGGCCCCCCAAGCGGCGCCCCCGGCTCATGATCCGCGATCTGCTGCCGCGCCTCCTCGCGGGAGAGACCCTGAGCCGCGCCGAGGCCGCCGCGGCGGTGCGGAGCATGGTGCGCGGCGAGAGCGAGGACGGGCTGGTCGCGTCGTTCCTCACCCTGCTCGCGCAGCGCGGGGAAACCGAGGCCGAGCTGTGGGGCGGGGCCGAGGCGCTGCGCGCCGAGGCGGTCCCGTTCCCTTGGAACGGCGGAGCGCTCTTCGATACCTGCGGCACGGGTGGGGACGGGCGCGGGTCGTTCAACGTCTCCACCACGGCGGCGTTCGTCGTGGCCGGCGCCGGCGTGCGCGTCGCCAAGCATGGGAACCGCTCGGTCTCGAGCGCGTGCGGCAGCGCGGACGTGCTGGAGTCGCTGGGCGCCCACATCGATCTCGGCCCCGAGGGCGCCGCCGCCGTGCTCGCCGAAACGGGATTCACCTTTCTCTACGCGCGCCGCTTCCACCCCGCGATGCGCCGGGTGGCGGGCGTGCGGCAGACCCTCGGGTTTCGTACCCTGTTCAACTGGCTCGGTCCGCTCTCCAATCCCGCGCGCGCCACGCACCAGCTGGTCGGCGTGCCCGATGCGGCCCGCGTCGAGCCGGTCGCGCGCGTGCTCGCGGGCCTCGGCGCGGTGCGGGCGCTGGTCGTGCACGGCGCGGGAGGGCTCGACGAGCTCGCGCTCGCGCCCGGAAACCTCGCGGCCGAGTCCGCGCGCTCGGAGACCGGCGCGCCCGCCGCGCTGCCGCGGTCGATCCGTCACGACGCGCTGGGACTCCGCGACGCGCCGCTCGAGGCGCTCCGTGGCGGCGACGCCGACCGGAACGCCGCGCTCCTGCGCGAGGTCCTGGCGGGAGAGCCGGGGCCGCGACGGGACGCCGTGCTCCTGAACGCCGCCGCGGCGCTCTGGATCGCCGGCGCCGCTCCGACCCTGGACGATGCGCTCGCCCGCGCGACCCAGGCGATCGATCGCGGCGACGCGCGGAAAGTCCTGGATCATTACATCGAGCTCTCGAAGAAGGTGGGGAGCGAGTGAGCGACTTCCTCGCCACGATCGTGGCCGAGCGCCTGGATCGCGTGCGCCAGGACGCGGAGCGGGGCCCCTCGCGCGCCGCGCTGCGGGCCGAGGCCGAGGCCCGGCGCGACGAGCGGCGTCCGTTCCTGTCCGCGCTCCGGCGCGAGGCCGGCGCGCCGATCCGGGTGATCGCCGAGGTGAAGCGCGCCTCGCCCTCGGCGGGCGTCCTCCAGGCGGAGTACGATCCGGCGTCTTTGGCGCGCGCCTACGACGAAGCCGGCGCCGCGGCGATCTCGGTGCTGACTGAGCCGGCCCGCTTCCTGGGCTCCCTGGAGGACCTGGCCGCGGTCCGGGCGGCGGTCGGGCTCCCGGTTCTGCTCAAGGACTTCGTCGTGCACGAGCGGCAGATCTACGAAGCGGGCGCGCGTGGGGCGGACGCGGCCCTGTTGATCGTGGCCGCGCTCGACCCGCGCCAGCTGGGCGATTACGCGGCGCTATTGGTCGAGCTGGGCATCGCGCCCCTGATCGAGATCCACGAGGCTCGCGAGATCGACGCGGCGCTCGCGGCACCGGGGGCCCTCGGCGTCAACAACCGGGATCTTCGCACCTTGACGATGCGCCCCGGTCACGCCGAAGGGATGCTGCCGCTCCTGCCGCCCGATCGCGTGCGGATCGCGGAGAGCGGCTATCACGATCGCGCGGCGGTCCAGCGGGTGGAACGGCTGGGCGCCGACGCCGTGCTGGTCGGAGAGGCGCTGCTCCGGGCGGAGCGTCCCTCGCAAGCGTTCGCGGCGCTGTTCGGCACCGGGCCCTCATCGGAGGAGGAGTCGTGAGGACGCGCATCAAGGTCTGCGGGATCACGAGCGCCGAAGACGCGCGTCAGGCGCTCGACGCCGGCGCCGATTTCGTGGGGGTCGTGCTCACCGAATCGCCGCGGCGGGTGGACGCGGCCCGCGCCCGCGCCATCCGGGAGTCGCTCCCGGCCGGGACGCCGCTCGTCGGGGTCTTCGCCGAGGAGCCGCCGGAGACGGTGGCGCCGCTCGCCGTGGAGCTCGGGCTCCACGCCGTTCAGGTGGCGGGTTGGCTGGAGCGGGAAGAGCGCTTCCCCTTCGAGGTCTGGCACGTGCTGCGCGGCACGACCCTCCCCGATCCCACGACGCTGCCGATGATTCCGCTCCGGACGTACCACCTGGACGCCTACGATCCCGCCCGCCCGGGCGGCACGGGGCGGCTCGCCGACTGGGCGTGGGCCGCCTCCGCGGTCGAGGTCGGGCGCCGCCTGATCGTCGCCGGGGGACTCACTCCCGAGAACGTGGCCACCCTGGTGCGGGACGTTCGGCCCTACGGCGTGGACGCTTCGAGCGGATTGGAGTCCGCGGTGGGGAAGAAGAGCCCGGAGAAAGTGCGCGCCTTCGTCGAGCGGATCCGCGCCGCGGACCAGTCTCGCCCCAAGCGGTCATGAGCGCGCGCGCGAATCCGCAGGGCGAAGGGCGCTTCGGCGGCTACGGCGGACGCTACGTCCCGGAGACCCTCCTCGGCCCGGTGCTGGAGCTGGCGGAGGCGTACGAGGCCGCGCGGCAGGACCCCGCGTTCCAGGCGGAGCTGGAATCGGAGCTCCGGAGCTTCGCGGGCCGCCCGACGCCGCTCGCGCTGGCGCCGCGCTTCGCCGCACGCGCCGGGCTTACGCGCGTCTACCTGAAGCGTGAAGACCTCCTCCACACCGGCGCCCACAAGATCAACAACGCGATCGGCCAGGCGCTCCTCGCGCGGCGGATGGGCAAGAAGCGCCTCGTCGCGGAGACGGGGGCGGGGCAGCACGGCGTCGCCAGCGCCACCGCGGCCGCGCGCTACGGCCTGGAGTGCACGGTCTACATGGGCGAGGTGGACATGGCTCGGCAGCGTCCGAACGTGGAGCGCATGTGGCTCCTGGGCGCCGAGGTGCGCCCGGTCGCTTCCGGCTCGCGCACGCTGAAGGACGCCATCAACGAAGCGATGCGCGACTGGTCGGGCTCGGTCCGCGACACGCACTACCTCCTCGGGTCGGTGCTCGGTCCGCACCCCTACCCGACCATGGTCCGGGACTTCCAGGCGGTGATCGGCCGCGAGGCGAGGGAGCAGGTGCTGTCGGCCGAGGGCCGCCTTCCCGACCTGCTCGTGGCGTGCGTCGGGGGAGGGAGCAACTCGATCGGCCTCTTCCACGCCTTCCTGGGCGATGCCGCCGTCCGCATGGTCGGCGTGGAGGCGGCCGGGGAGGGAATCGCGACGGGGCGCCACGCCGCGCGGTTCGCTGAGCCGGCGGAGGGGATCCTCCACGGGACCAGGACCCTGGTGCTCCAGGACGCCGCGGGCCAGGTGCGGGAGACCCACTCCATCTCGGCGGGGCTCGACTACCCGGCGGTAGGGCCGGAGCACGCCATGCTCGGCGCCGCGGGGCGAGTCGTCTACGACGCGGCCACCGACGCCGAGGCGCTGGCCGCCTTCAGCGCCCTGGCCACGGAGGAGGGGATCCTCCCCGCGCTGGAGTCCAGCCACGCGCTCGCCTACGTGCTTCGGGAGGGCGTATCCGGAGCGATCCCCGCCGCTTCCGTGGTGGTCGTAAACCTGTCGGGGCGGGGCGACAAGGACCTTTCGGTGGTCGAAGGGCTCCTCGGGCGCGATTTTGGCCACGTGGGGGCTTGACCGGAACAGGTGATTCTGCTATCATTTGCCGGTCTCGTCAGACCGGTTTTCTAGGGACAGCTTGCTCGGCATCGGCGGGTCGTAGAGATCCCCCCTCCAGGCCGTCATGGCGGCCAACCCTCCGCGCTTCCGCGGGGCCGACATAGCCTCGTCCTTAGGTCCGCGCCGCCCACCCTCGGGAGGCCCCGGACCGCCGCACGGCTCCGCGTGCGGTCGAAGGAGTCCTGCACAACAGTGGAGACGCAGCCTCAAGAAGGACCCTTTCGTGACTGGGCAAGGAACCCCCTCGTGTATCCCCTAAGGAGGCCTGCATGAAGTTCGGATTCCGGCATCTCATCCTGTCCGCATTGCTGCTCCTCGCGTTCGCCACGAACGCGAAAGCGCAGTACCTGTGGATGGACACCAACGGCGACGGCGTGAACACCTCCGCGGACGTCATGAGCCCGAACGGCACGGGAACGACCGTGGACGTCTGGCTCAACACGGCTCACAACAAGGACGGGTCGGCCGCGGTCTGCAAGTCGGGCGATCCCGACGCGACGCTCCAGACCTGGAACTCCTTCGCGACCCACATCAACGCCACCGGCGGAACGGTGACGTACACCGGCTACACGAACCAGGTCGCGGCGTTCACCATCACGTGCTCCAATGGCGGCGTGGCGTTCAACGCGAACACCACGGAGATGGCGCAGTGCCAGGCCACCGGCACGCCCGTCGGCAACGGCGGCGTGAACATCAAGCTGTTCACGGTCACGGTGACCGGGCAGACCGGCACCCCGTCGCTCGCCTTCGTTCCGACCAACACCCTCGACAACAACCCCACTTCCTTCGGCAGCCCGTGCGGTGGGCTCGATTTCGACAACACGATCAAGCTGGGCACCGACTTCCTGGATGCCGACGGCATCGGCCCGGCCGCGGGCGGCAACGCGAGCCCGGTGATCAGCGCGCCGACGACGGCGACCGGCACCGAGGGGCAGGTCTTCACGCTCTCGGCGACGGCGACCGACGCGGATGCCGCCGACAACCTCTCGCTCACCGCGACGGGCCAGCCGGCGTCGCTCACGCTCACGCCCGGCTCCGGCGTTTCGCCGGTGACGGCCACGCTGAACGGCACGCTCGGATTCGGCGATCAGGGGAACTACTCAATCGTCTGGTCGGTCACCGACGGCCATAACCCGGCGGTCACGGCGACCACGAACCTGACCGTCACGAACGTCGACCGGGCGCCGGCGGTCACCGCTCCGGCCACGGCGTCGGGCGCCGAGAACACGCTCATCACCTACACCGTCTCCGCCGCCGATCCGGACGGGGACGCCATCCTCTCGCTGACCGCGGCGCCGCTCCCGACGGGCGCTACGTTCACCGCGAACGCCACCAAGACCGCGGGGACGTTCAGCTGGACGCCGTCGTTCAGCCAGTCGGGCAGCTATAACGTCACGACGACCGCGACGAACGCCCTGAGCGGGTCCGCCACCACGGCGATCACGGTCACGAACGTCGATCGCGCGCCGACGGTTGCGGCTCCCGCGACGGCGTCCGGGGCCTCGAACTCGCTCATCACCTTCACCGTCACCGCCTCCGATCCGGATGCGGACCCGATCACCTCGCTGACGGCGGCTCCGCTACCCACGGGCGCGACGTTCACGGACAACGCGACCCATACCTCGGGCACGTTCAGCTGGACGCCGACCAACGCCCAGACCGGTACAACCAACGTCACCTTCACGGCCGCGAACGCGCTCACCGGCTCGGCCACGACGGCGATCACGGTCACCTCGGGCGACCGCCCGCCGGCCGTCACGGCTCCGGCGACCGCTTCCGGCAACGAGAACACGCTGATCACGTTCACCGTAACGGCGTCCGATCCCGACGGCGATCCGATCGCCTCGCTGGTCGCGGCACCGCTTCCTTCCGGCGCGACGTTCACGGCGAACGGCTCGAACACGTCGGGGACGTTCAGCTGGACGCCGAGCTTCACCCAATCGGGGAGCTATAACGTCACCTTCACTGCCACGAACGCGCTGGGCGGATCGGCCACGACGGCGATCACGGTGAACAACGTCGACCGCGCTCCGGCGGTGACGGCTCCGGCGACGGCTTCCGGCGCCGAGAACACGCTCATCACGTTCACCGTCACGGCTTCCGATCCGGACGGCGACGCGATCACCTCGCTCACGGGCGCTCCGCTGCCCTCGGGCGCGACGTTCACGGCGAACGGCTCGAACACGTCGGGGACGTTCAGCTGGACGCCGAGCTTCACCCAGTCGGGCTCGTACAACGTGACCTTCACGGCGTCGAACGCGCTCAACGGCACGGCGACGACGGCGATTACGGTCACGAACTCCGACCGGGCGCCGGTGGTCACGGCTCCGCCGACCGCTTCGGGCCAGGTCGGGGTCCTGCTCACGTTCACGGTGTCGGCCTCCGATCCGGACGGCGACGCCATCACCTCGCTCTCGGGCGCGCCGCTTCCCTCGGGCGCGACGTTCACGGCGAACGGCACGAACACGGCCGGCACGTTCAGCTGGACGCCAACGACGGGGCAGGCCGGCAACTACAGCGTCACCTTCACGGCCGCGAACGCGCTGACGGGCTCGGCCACCACGGCGATCACGATCGCGCCTCCGGGCGATGCGCCGCCGCAGGTCTCCGCGCCGCCGACGGCGTCGGGTGACGAGAACACGCTGATCACCTTCACGGTGACGGCGAGCGATCCGGACGCCGATCCGATCGCCTCCTTGACCGCCGCTCCGCTTCCTTCGGGCGCCACCTTCACGGCGAACGCCACGAACACGGCGGGCACGTTCAGCTGGACGCCTTCGTTCTCCCAGTCGGGCAGCTACAACGTGACGTTCACGGCGACGAACGCCCTCACCGGCTCGGCCACCACGGCGATCACGGTGAACAACGTCGACCGCGCTCCGACGGTCACGGCTCCGGCCACGGCCTCCGGTGACGAGGGGACGCTGATCACCTTCACGGTCACGGCCACCGATCCGGACGGCGACGCCATCACGTCGCTGACGGGCGCGCCGCTTCCTTCGGGCGCCACGTTCACGGCCAACGCCTCGAACACGTCGGGCACCTTCAACTGGACCCCGTCGGCGACGCAGTCCGGCGTCTACACCGTGACGTTCACGGCGCAGAACGCGCTCTCGGGCTCGGGTTCGACGGAGATCACGGTCAACAACGTCGACGCCGCACCGGTGGTCACGGCTCCGGCGACGCAGTCGGGCCCCGAGGGCACCACGATCACCTTCACGGTATCCGCGACGGATCCCGATGGTGACATGATCGTTTCCCTCACGGGCTCACCGATCCCGGCGGGAGCGACCTTCACCGTCACTGGTGAGGGCACGCCGACGGCCACCGGCACCTTCTCCTGGCCCAATGCCACGCCGGTGGGGAGCTATCCGATCACGTTTACCGCCTCGAATGTGCTGACGGGCACGGCGACGACGGTCGTCAACGTCA
>DASSLZ010000068.1:0-8602 GCA_035689165.1 Candidatus Eiseniibacteriota bacterium
CGAGGCCCTCCTCGGTGCGCTCCATGCCGCAGTAGTCCCAGATGATCCGGCCGAGCTCGCGGTGGAAGTGGTCCGGCGAACGGGTGCCCTTGATGTTCAGGTAGCCGCGGTAGCGATCCGCTGCCTCCCGCTCGGCTTCGGCGAACGCCGGGTGATCGGTGCCTGGGATCGGCTTGTTGAGCATCGGGGCGAGCTCGTTGCCGATCGTGTACGGCAGGACGAAGTAGCCGTCGGACAGGCCCTGCATGAGCGCTGACGCCCCGAGGCGGTTGGCGCCATGGTCGGAGAAGTTGGCCTCGCCCAGCACGTGGAGCCCCGGGATCGTGGACATCAAGTTGTAGTCCACCCACAACCCGCCCATCGTGTAGTGCGCGGCGGGGTAGATCCGCATGGGGACGTGGTAGGGGTTCTCGTCGGTGATCCGCTCGTACATCTCGAACAGATTCCCGTATTTTTCCCGGATCGCCGGCTCCCCGAGCCGCCGGATCGCGTCTCCGAAATCGAGATAGACCCCGCGCCCGCCGGGTCCGACCCCCCGCCCCTCGTCGCAGACCTGCTTCGCCGCACGCGAGGCGATGTCGCGCGGGGCGAGATTGCCGTACGAGGGGTATTTCCGCTCGAGATAGTAGTCGCGCTCCTCTTCGGGAATCAGCGCGGGCGCGCGCGCGTCCCCCTGCTGCTTCGGCACCCAGACGCGTCCGTCGTTCCGGAGCGACTCGCTCATCAGCGTGAGCTTGGACTGGTGCTCCCCGGTGACCGGGATGCAGGTCGGATGGATCTGAGTGAAGCAGGGGTTCGCGAAGCCGGCGCCCTTCTTGTACGCGCGCCAGATGGCGGTCGCGTTCGCGCCCTTGGCGTAGGTCGCGAGGTAGAAGACGTTGCCGTACCCGCCGGTGGCCAGGCAGACCGCGTCGGCGAGATGCGACTCCACCTGGCCGGTCACGAGATCGCGCGTGACGATGCCGCGCGCGCGGCCGTCGATCAGGATCAGCTCCAGCATCTCGTGGCGCGCGAACATCTCGACCTTGCCCAGACCGACCTGACGCTCGAGCGCCTGATAGGCGCCGAGCAGGAGCTGCTGGCCCGTCTGCCCGCGCGCGTAGAAGGTGCGCGAGACCTGCGCGCCGCCGAAGGAGCGGTTCGCCAGGAGGCCGCCGTACTCGCGCGCGAAGGGCACCCCCTGCGCCACGCACTGATCGATGATGTTCACCGAGATCTCGGCCAGCCGGTAGACGTTCGCCTCGCGCGAGCGGAAGTCGCCCCCCTTGACCGTGTCGTAGAACAGGCGGAAGACGCTGTCGCCGTCGTTCTGGTAGTTCTTCGCGGCGTTGATCCCGCCCTGCGCCGCGATCGAGTGCGCGCGCCGCGGGCTGTCCTGGTAGCAGAAGCACTTCACGTTGTAGCCCAGCTCGGCCAGGCTGGCGGCGCCCGAAGCGCCCGCGAGGCCGCTCCCCACCATGATGACCGTGTACTTCCGCTTGTTCGCCGGGTTCACCAGCCGGATCGAGGAGCGGTGCTTCTCCCACTTCGTCTCCATCGGGCCGGGCGGAACCTTCGCGTCGAGCTTCATGCGCCTACCGGATCACGCCCGTCAGCACGGCGAGCGGGAAGGAGATGTTCCCCACGACGACGATCGCCGTCATGAGACCGGCGAATCCGTGGCGCAGGAAGTTGTACCGCGGATGCGAGAGGCCCAGGGTCTGCAGCATGCTCCAGATGCCGTGGTACAGGTGGTACCCCAGGGCGAGCATCGCGACGATGTAGAAGATCGAGACGGGCACGACCTGAAAGCCCGCGACGAAGTTGTGATAGACGTTCCCCTCCACGAACGAGGGGTGGACCGTGCCGAACGTGAAGTGGAGGAGATGGTAGATGATGAAGAGCAGGAGGATCGGACCGCTCCAGACCATCGTGCGCGACGCGTAGGTCGAGCGGTCGTATTCGCGGCGGCGATAGCCGACCGGGCGCGCGCGGCGGTTGTCGATCGTGAGCGCGGTCGCCGACCAGATGTGGAGGATGACCGACAGGAGGAGCACCGCCCGGGCGATCCAGAGCCCCGCGCCATGCAGGAGCTCGCGGAGCCATACCGCGTAGGCGTTCAGAGCCTCCGGGCCCAGGTAGGCCTGGAGGTTTCCGATCATGTGCGCGACGACGAAGCCGAAGAGAATGAAGCCGGTGACCGCCATGACCACCTTCTTGCCGATGGTCGATGCGGCGAACGGCTCCGCTCGGCTGAATTGTCCGGGACCGACTTGGGTTCGTTCCATAGACACGATCAGTGGGGCATCTTAGACCTGCCCGGCCGGGACGGCAAGGGCGGCGCCGGTGTTCTCCGGTATACTTTTCGGATGAGCCGAACCCGGGCCGCCTGGATCCTCGCCATCGTCGCCGACACGCTTCAGATCGTGCTCCTTCCCGCTTTCGGCGAGGGCCTGGCGTCGCCGGCGGCGGACGCGCTCGACATCGTCGTCGCGCTCGGCATGACCGTTCTCCTCGGGTGGCATTTCGCGTTCCTTCCCACCGCGCTCGCGGAGATCGTCCCCGGCTTGAACCTCGTACCCACGTGGACGGCGGCCGTCTTCTTCGTGACGCGAAGCCGTCGAGCGCGCGGGAGCGATATCCCGGAAGAGCCGGGCCGGATGCAGGAGCCACCCCGAGGGACGCTGCCGCCGCCACCGCAGTAGGGCCGTCAATCTCGGCTGACTCATGTCCTGAATTTCACCCGCGCCAGCGCGGGTGCTTTCTTGTTTCGATGCCGCGCCGACAGGGACCGGTGCGAGTAAGCCCATAACGACTCCAGGCTGGTTGCGCCCACCGGAGTCGTCGCCTAATCTCCCGCGGTGAATCACCGGGGAGTAGCGGCGGCGGTTTGCCTGACGGCCTCACTGTTCCTGCACGTACCGGCATGGGGAGCCGACCCCGAACCGGCGCCAGTCGCCACCCGCGGCTCGAGCCCGCGCATCACGGAGATCGCGATCTTCCGGGATGCCGCGATCCGCTGGAGTCCCGACTCCCTGCGGTTCTTCGCGCGGCGCGGACTTTCCTACGTGGATGCCGGGCGCGGCGTCGTCACGACGGTCGCGCTTCCCACGCTGCGAGGTCCGCACAGGATCACGGCGGTTCTCACGGTACACCCGGTTCCCAAATCGGACCGCGAGGTCTGCGACCGCTACGATCGCGCGGGCAGCATCCGGATGGCGGTTCCGGGCGCGCCCGACCTCGAGGTTCTCCGCTTCATCACCGCCTACGGCGGCAGCACGAGGCACGAGGTGGACGTCACCGCCCTGGCACCGCTCCTCCAGGGACGGCGCACGTTCACGGCCCATATCGACACCTGGACCAGCCCCGCCTGGACGGTGGACGTCTCGCTCCGCTACACGCCGGTCGCCGATTACGAAGACCCCACGTGGGCGGCCCCCCTGTATCGCACCGACAACTTCAACCGCGAAGCGATGCCGGAGGGCGACAGCGCGACCATCGTGATCCCTCCGGGGCTCGCCCGCGTCGTGCTGCGCTACACGGCGACGGGCCACTGCACGGACGGCGTGGACGCCGACGAGTTCGTCTCGAAAGCGAACGTGATCGCGGTGGACGGCGTCGTGGTGGCGCGCTTCCATCCCTGGCGCGACGACTGCCGCTCCTTCCGGGACCGCAATCCCTACTGCGCGCGGTGGACCGACGGGAGATGGTCCTCGGACTACGCGCGAAGCGGATGGTGCCCAGGGGTGGAGGTGCTCCCCCAGGAATTCGACCTCACCGATCACCTGCGCGCCGGCCGTCACACGATCCGGATCGCGATCGAGGACATGCGTCCCAAGGACGCGAAAGGAAACTACGGCTACTGGCGGGTCGCGGCAGCGCTCGTGGGCTGGAAGTCGCCGCCTCGCCTCTGGCGCAACGAGTGACGTGCTGGGTATCCTCTTCCCTGTGAGCCCGCCACCCCGGCGCGCGCGCGGCGGCGTCCGCACGATCGGCCGCGCGCTGGCGCATCGAAACTACCGCCTCTTCTTCACCGGCCAGAGCATCTCCCTCATCGGAGCCTGGCTCACGCGGGTGGCGACGAGCTGGCTGGTCTACCGGCTCACCCACTCGGCCTGGATGCTGGGCATCGTCGGCTTCGCCGGGCAATTCCCGACGTTCCTCCTCGCTCCGATCGCGGGCGTCTGGGTGGACCGCTGGAACCGCCACCGCGTCCTCGTCGTCACGCAGGTGCTCGCCGCGGTCCAGTCGGGGCTGCTCGCCTACCTGGCCCTGCGCGGCATCATCACGATTCCGCACGTGGTCGCCCTGAGCATCCTCCAGGGGGTGATCAACGCCCTGGACATGCCGGCGCGGCAATCGTTCGTGGTCGACATGATCGGCAACAACCGCGAGGACCTGCCGAACGCGATCGCGCTCAACTCCTCGATGTTCAACGGCGCGCGCCTCATCGGACCCTCGGTGGCGGGCATTCTCATCGCCTGGGTCGGCGAGGGATGGTGCTTCTTCATCGACGCCGTGAGCTACCTGGCGGTGATCGCGTCGCTCTTGATGATGAAGGTCGCGTTGTCGGAGCGCCCGCGGCGCGAAAGCTCGGTGGTCCGCGAGATCCGGGAGGGCTACCGCTACATCGCGGGGTTCACCCCGATCCGCTCCGTGCTCTTCCTGCTCGCGCTGGTCAGCCTGCTCGGCTTTCCCTACACCGTGCTCATGCCGATCATGGCCGCGCAGGTGCTGCACGGCGGACCGCACACGCTCGGATTTCTGATGGCCGCCTCGGGGGTGGGCGCCTTGACGGGGGCGCTCTATCTCGCTTCGCGCAGCTCGGTGCTGGGGCTGGGGAGCCTGATCGCGCGAAGCGCCGCCGGATTCGGCGTGGGTCTCGTCCTCTTCTCCCTCTCGCGGAACGTGTGGCTCTCGATGGCGCTGATGGCGATCTGCGGCCTCACGATGATCCTTCAGATGGCCGCGAGCAACACGGTGATCCAGACCCTCGTGGACGACGACAAGCGGGGCCGGGTCATGAGCTTCTACTCGATGGCGTTCTTCGGAACCGCGCCGCTCGGGAGCCTCTTCGCCGGAACGGTCGCCACCTGGATCGGCGTGCCGCGCACGATCCTCGTGGGCGGTGCGGCCTGCGTGCTCGCGGCCCTCGGATTCTGGAAAGCGCTCCCCCACATCCGGCGCGCCGCCCGCCCCGTCTACGTGCGGCTGGGGATCCTCCCGGCGCCGACCGAGCAGAGCCTGTGACGCGGCGGACCCGCCGCCCGGTCGCTCCGTGAGAACGCTCGCACTACCCACGCTGGATGAAGTCCGCGCGGCGCGCGAGCGGATCCGCGGCGTCGCGATCCGCACGCCGCTCCTCCGCCTGAACGTCGACGGCCCGGCCGAAATCTGGCTCAAGTGCGAGAACCTCCAGCCGATCGGCTCCTTCAAGCTGCGCGGTGCCGGGAACGCGATGGCGCTCCTCTCGCGCGAGGCGCTCGAGCGGGGCGTCTATACGGCCAGCGCGGGCAACATGGCGCAGGGGGTCGCCTGGTGCGCGAAGCGCCTCGGCATTCCCTGCTCCGTGGTGGTGCCCGATCACGCGCCGGAGATCAAGACGGCGGCCATCGAGCGGCTGGGCGCTTCGGTCCTCAAGGTTCCGTTCGCGTCTTGGTGGCGCGTCATGACGGAGCATCGCCACGAGGGGATGAAGGGGACCTTCATCCATCCCTTCTCCGACCCCGCCGTGCTCGCCGGCAACGGAACGATCGCCCTGGAAGTGCTGGAGGACCTCCCCGAACCCGACGCCATCCTGGTTCCCTACGGGGGCGGCGGACTGTCGACCGGGATCGCCACCGTCGCGCGCGCGCTGGCGCCGCGGGCCCGCGTCCATGCGTGCGAGGTCGCCACGGCCGCCCCGCTCGCCGCGTCCCTGGCCGCGGGCGCCCCGAGGACGGTGACCTACACACCCAGCTTCGTGGACGGGATCGGCGGCAGCGGCGTCTTCGAGGAGGTCTGGCCCCACGCGCGCGCCCTGCTCGCGGGCAGCCTGGTCGTCTCCTTGGAAGAGGCGGCGTCGGCCCTGCGCCTCCTCGTGGAGCGCAATCGCCTGGTGGCTGAGGGCGCGGGCGCGGTGCCGGTGGCGGCGGCGCTCAGGGGCCTGGAGGGCGCCCGGACGATCGTCTGCGTGGTGTCGGGGGGGAACATCGACCCCAAGAAAACGGCCGCGATCCTCTCGGGCATGATGCCCTGAGCGGACCGCGGCGTACCGGGCCCTGGAGATCGGCCCGGGCCGGGCGCAGGGGGGAGGAGGCCTCGTGTGCCTCCCCCTCCGTACCCTGCCGCCTCTTGTGGATCACCGGCAGCGGCAGAGCATGCGCCCTATCTATGTAAACGTCCGACCGGCGCGACCGCTCGGGCGGACGACTAGAACTTGAGTGCGAGACCCATCGACAGGGTCCAGAACGACGGATCGAACTTCTCCGGAATCAGCTTCGACTCCTGGTCCTGCAGCTTCACATAGCGCCCGCCCAGGTCCAACGCGACCCGCGGAGCGACCGGCACCTTGATGCCGCCGCCCAGGTGCACACCGAACTTCTGGACGGTCTCGTCGCCGATCAGGTCGCTCTCGTAGTCATACGTCGTGTGGTACCAGCCCACGCCCGCGTCCGCGTACACCACGTTCATCGGCGTCAGGAGGAGCGAGGCGGTGATCGGCCACTGGCGCACGTGGATGGCGCCGTTGGACATGTCTTCCGTCCGATAGCCCGCGCCGATCTCGCTCTGCAGCACGTTCGGAATCAAGTTGCCGCGCAGAGCCAGTCCGAACATTCCCTTCACCTGGTCGCCACCGTCCACCGAGCGGGTGAGGCCGTACGAAGGGACGAGCTCGGCGGCATGCGAGCGTGCGGGAGCGATCGCGATGGCGATCGCGAGCACCACCAGGGAAACGACGAGAAGCGCGAGCGCGGACGTGCCCGGCTGCATCGGCGTGCGGCTTTCGAGTTGTCGGTTCATCGCGCTCTCCTTGGGATCGATGTCTCTTATCGGAATCGCCGCTCTGGCGGCGCGATCTTCGAAACTTTGGGCGTCCGCCCGGCTCGGTCGGGTCGAGGCAAGGGGGGTGAGACCGTGGGGTCCGGCCGGGCGGCGCCTGCACCGGGCTTCATCAAGGCCCGTGCCACGGAGGGAACGGGTCCCGGTCCGCGGGCGCCAACTTGGTTACAGTGCAAAGGTTAGAGATTTTGTGGAGCCGCCTCGGAGCAGCCTGACGCGACCCCGACGGAATTACCATTTGGAACATCGGGGAACGGCTCTGCACCCGCCGGTGCAGAAACGAAAATCCGGAGGGCTGGGTGCGCGAGGGTCGCGGAAGGCCGTAAAGAAACCACCGGCGTCCGGTGGGCACGGCGACCGCGGGGGCGGGAGCCGCACCGTCGATCCGGTGCGCCGGTGGCCGAAACGACCAGCCTGTCCTAGTGCGAGATCGGGAACGTCAGCCCTCCGAAGAGCGACGTCTGCGACAGGTCCGTGGCCGAGTAGCGAAGCTCCGCGAAGAGCCGGCTCGACCCCATCGGAAAGACGGCGCCCCCGAACAGATTCAGTCCGAGATCCGTGCCCGGATCGCCCGGGCCGTCGGCGGAATACATGTGCACCGCGGCGCCGGCGCCCACGTAGGGGCTGACGCGCCCCGCGGGCGCAAAGTGGTAGTAGAGATCGAAATTGGGGTTCACGTCCGTCAGGCCGCTGTTGGACCAGAAGAGGACGCTGGGCATGATGTGCACGCGCGACCCCGCCTCTTCGAACTCGAGATGGCCGCCGCCGGACAGCGACGCGTCGGCGTCCTCGGCGTCGGTGGTGCCGAGGCGGACGCCCGCTCCGGAAAGGCCGAACGACTGCGCGGGCGCGGTCCACCCGGCGGTCGCGAGCACCGCAAAGCATGCCAGGACGATCCCGTGGATTGTCTTCATGGTTCCTCCCTCTGGGGTTTTGAGGAGCCGTTGGCCACTGGAGGCGAACGACTGCCGGCGGCGAGGAATCTCAAGGGCCATGCCAGAGGGAACGCCAAGGCCGCCCGGCCGCGGGTAGCGCATGACCGCGGTGCGGATTAGGACAAGGCGGGTGGAGGGGTCGCCGCGGAGGCGATGTCGCGCGACAGCCGACCGGGGCCTTGAAGAATCAGCCTACCGGCGGGAACGAATGACAACCGCGACCGTCAAGCCGCTGTCGGAGGCGTCCCCCGGTAAGGGCCGCTCCTTGACACCCTCCCGATCCGGCGGGAGCATGACCCGCAAGAAAGGAGGTCTGTCGTGACGCGGCCGTGGTTGGCTTCCCTCGTGATGGCGCTTTCCGTCGCCGGCTGCGGCGGGCCAACGCCCGCCGAGAAGACGCCGATCGAACGCGCCGCCTTCGAGGACTGGAAGATCGAGCCCGGGCTTCGGATCGGCGCGCTCAACCGCTTCGGCTCCGAGCTGGACCTGGCGCGGGCCTACGGCTCCCGAAACCTCCGCGATTCCTCGGTCGCCCTCGGCGAAGGGGAGACGGCGCCCGGCACGCTGCTCTACCCGGACGACCCACAGCGCCGGGTCGAGATCATCTGGTCCGATCCCGGCGCCAAGAGGGCGCCTCGGCGCGCCGT
>DASSLZ010000069.1:0-5438 GCA_035689165.1 Candidatus Eiseniibacteriota bacterium
AACGAGTGAAGTAGACGGTACCTGACCAACTGCGCCCTAGAGGGGTCGCAGCGAATTGGGGACAGGCGGCACGCATCGACTAGCTTCTTACGATTCGCCCACCCGCCCATAGTATCGCGCTCGCCAACAGGCCGGGGTAGATCGGTTCGATCCCGAGCGGGTAGGCGCCGCCGCTCAGGCGGGCCGCGAGGAGCCACGCGAGCGCCACCGCTCCCCCGACGGTCATCGAGGCCGCGGCGAACGCGGGCCGGGTGCGCCAGCCCGCCCGGTAGGACGTGACCAGGGGGACGAGCAGCGCCGAAACGCCGACGGAGCCGACGTCGTGCCACAGGTCCACGGCGGAGCGAAAGAAGAGGGCCAGCGCGATCGACACCGCGGCCGTGATCACGAATCCGATCTGCACGTATCCGTTCACGCGCGACTCGTCGCGCTCCCGCCGCCAGCGCCAGACCAGGTCGCGCCCGAAATTCACGCCGCCGATGAACGTGTAGCCGTCCACCGTGGACATCACCGTCGCGAACAGCCCGAGGTAGAAGAGGCCCCGGACCACGGGGGGCAGGAAGCGGATGGCCAGCTCGGGATAGGACGAAACCGGATCGGCCAGGTGCGGCATCAGCGCCCGCGCGTACATGCCGGTGAACGTCGTGAGGAAGTCGAAGAGGATCCAGAAGCCGATCGAGATCCAGACGCCGCGCACGGCGGTCTTCTCGTCCTGCGCCGCGAAGGCGCGTTGGTAGAAGGTTGGCTCGACCAATGTCTGCAGCGCGATCAGGTACCAGACGAACACGTACTGCGGCGCGTTCCCGCCGTGCCAGACGAAGTGCGTGTGCGGGAGGTGCGTGGTCAGGAAGCCGAGTCCGCCATAGCGCGCGACCAGGAGCGGCAGCGCCACCAGGAACCCCGCGTACATGAGGATGAACTGGAGGTTGTCGGCGCGCACCACGGAGCGAAGCCCTCCGCGCAGCGAGTACGCGGTGGAGATCGCGGTGCCGCCCACGATGCAGACCCAGAGCGGCCCGCCGAAGATGAGCTGGGCCAGGATGCCCACCATCAGCACGTAGGGCGCGGGCGAAGAGAGGAACTGGATCACCACGGCGCCGATCAGCGCGGAGGCGCGCCCGTAGGCGGACTCCAGCTGGTCCGGGACCGAGTAGAGCTGGGAAGCGCGGGCGCGGCGGGCGATGAACAGCGCGAAGAGTGCCGCGCCGACGTAATAGGGCGCGCCGAACACGAGCCAGTTGGAGATGCCGTAGCGGTAGGAGTACTCCCCCACGCCGAGCACGCCGCCATACCAGGTCGAGACCAGCGTCATGACGAACGACGGCAAGGAGAGCCGGCGCCCCATGACCAGGAACTCGTCCACCGGCTTCTTCGCCGTGCCGAAGAGCCGGAATCCGAGATAGAGCAGGAACCCGGCGTAGAGCGCGAGGAGTACGAGGTCGACGGGCGCCGTGCCTAGAACTCCACGCGGAGGGCCGCGAACACGCTCCGCTTCGAGGCCGGGTAGAAGTAGGGGATCTCGTCGAAGACATATCCCGCCGTCTCGTAGCGAAGCCCGGTCAGATTCATCCCGTGCACGTCCAGCGCGAGCGACTTCTGCCCCAGCGCGCGCGCCCCGACCAGCGGCGTCAGGTCCAGCGTCAGGGCGGCGTTCAGAACCGCGTGCTCCTCGACGAACTTGTGCTGATATCCCTGTACCGCGCGAAGCGCGGAATTCCTTCGATTGTCCTCGGAATTGTCGAGATACTGCCTACCCGTTTCGACCATGGTGGCTGCGATTCTAGAACCACCGCGCCGATAGCCCACCGTCACATTCGCCATCCGGTCGGGAAATCCCGCGATGGCGTTCCCGCTGTAGTCGTTGAAGACCCCCGGTGCGATGAACTCCCGGTAGTCGCCGAAGCGGTTCTTGCCGAATGTGGCGTTGCCCGAGAGCTCCATCCCGCTCCGGTGCGTATAGCCGAGCTCGGCTTCGACCCCCTTGTGCGCCGAGCGCGCCGCGTTTCCGGTGATCGGATTGCCGAGGACGTCGATCTGGCCGAAGGGCACGATCTCGTTCCGGAAATCCAGCCAGAATCCGGTCAGGCGCAGGAAGGCGTTTCCCTGCTTCCAGCCGAGCCCGGCTTCGAAATCGCGCAGGTGCTCGGGGTCGATCAGGGGGTCTTCGTAGATGTGGTTCGCCGGATCCAGCCGGCGGAAGAGCGGCACGCTGGTCGGGTCGTCGGCGCGGTAGATCTCGCTCAATATCGGCTCCACGCGCACGTAGGCGAAGGACGCGAACGCGTTCCACCGCTCATTTGGATTCCAGTTCACGCCCACGCGCGGGTTCAGGAACGAGTAGTTCAGGTGGAAATCGTAGCCGTTGTACCGGTCGTCGCCGATGGCATAGCGGGTGCTCCTCAGCTGAAGGCTGCCGGTCAGGCGCACGTCGTGGCGCAGATTGTAGGCTTCCTGCGCGAAGCCCGACAGGACGCGCACGCGGCCGGTGTAGTCGTAGAACACGTGGTTCGGCTCAGTCCCCGGCGGTAGCGCCGCGCTCCAGGTCAGCTCGCCCCAGTGGCGGCCGTCGTGCTCGCGCCACTCGCCGCCCAGGGTCAGCTCGCCCTTCTCATGCTTCAGGCGCGCGCGCGGCACCCATCCGTAGTGCCGGTTCCGCACCCACAGCCGCTGCGTCATGTCCGAGCCGGTCACCAGGAACTGGCCGTTCGGTTGCGCTTCCGGCACTCCGAGCGAATCGGTCAGGTAGTACGCGGCCGGATACAGCGTGTCCGAGGGAACGTAGAAGGATGGGAGCTGCCGCGACGCGAACGACTGCGGGCCGTACGGCAGGTCGTCGTAGTAGCCCTTGCCCGGGAAGTAGAAGGCCGACGACGTGAGCGACGCGCGATCGGTCAGGCGGATGTCGTTGATCAGCTCGTAGTGCGGCTCGAAGAAGTTGTCAGTCTCGTTCCGCCAGTTGAGCGGGTTGAAGCGGCGGTCGCGATCGGGATCGCCCGTATATCGGCCATCCAGGTACGAGCGGTCCACGGCGTAGTAGGCCAGGTGGAGCTGCTCCGGTCCGCCGTACAGATTGACGCGCGTCGTCATCCAGGAGTCGAGGCGCGCCGCCGTGAACTGATAGGCCCAGAGCCGCGACCAGGACTGCTCGCGGTAGCCGTCGCTCACAACGCGGGAGTAGCGTCCCGAGATGGCGTAGGTGTTGTCGAGCAGCCCGCTCTGGTAGAGCGCGGTGAAGCGCGTCGTGCCGTACGAGCCGCCGCCCGCTTCGAACGCGATCCGCCGTTCGCGCGGCACCTGCAACAGCTCGACGTTCATAGAGCCGCCCACGGCGCTCGCCCCGTAGAGCGCGCTTCCCACGCCGCGCTGCACCTGCACCGATGCCGTCCCCGAGAGGAGATCGGGGTGGTCCACCCAGTAGACCTCGTGCGATTCGGGGTCGTTCAGCGGGATGCCGTCGATCGTCACGGCCACGCGCCGCTGCGCAAATCCCCGAATCTTGACGTACGAATAGCCCACGCCGTTCCCCGCGTCGGAGTAGGCGTAGACGCCGGGCGTCTCGGCCAGGAGCATCGGCGGGTCCTGCGCCCAGTAGCGCGCCTGGATTTCCGGCTTCGGCAACTCGGTGAAGGGCACGGGGGATTCGCGCTCGACGGCGCGCGTCGTGGAGACCTCGATCGTGGGGAGCGGGAGCGCGTGCGCCTCGAGCCGAACGATCAGTGCGCCCGCGTTCGGATCGGTCACGTCGTAGGCGACGCGCGTCGTGGAGTAGCCGAGCCGCGACACCTCGACCGTGCCGCGCGGCGCCGCCAGGCCGGTGAGCTGGAACTCGCCGTTGGCGTCGGTCGCGGTTTCGCGCGCGCCTCCGCTCGGCGCGTCCACCGTGCGGACGCGCGCGTCGGCGACGGGACGACGCTCGGCGTCCACCACCTGCCCGCGCAGGATGCGCGGGTACACGGGGGGAGCGCTCGAATCGGTCTGAGCGCGGACGGCCGAGGCGCCGGCGAAGAGGACGAGCGCTACAGCGGCACCGGAGAGCAGCCGGCCGGCGAAGCGGAGAGGCGACATCGAGGGCACCTTCCTTCCCAAGCAATCGGGCCGCGCCCAGGAGAGGACGCGGCCCGACGAGAAGGTCTCTTGTCGTCCCGTTTCCCTACGCTGGTATGACCCAGATCAGGTTCTAGGGTTTGATCTCAGGCCGGTATCCCGGCCACCCCTAACGGACGGTGTCACGATGCGCCCCCGGAACGGGGGTTGTCAAGGCGTGAGCGATGAGGGCTTCACCAGGCTGATCTGGTCCAGGACCTCGTCGTGGTCGATGCTGGAGCTCCCGATCACGTTGCCATCCTCGTCCGTGGCCGGCGCCTCCAGGTGGTACTGGAAGCGGAGCTGGCCGGACCGGCCCATCCACAGACGGACGACGTCCTCAGGTCCAAGGGCTTCGTTCGGAATCCGGATCCGGTACGCCGGGAATCGCCCTGCCGGAAGGTCCAGGTCTTCGATCCCTTCCACAACGGAACCGAAGAAGAAATCGGTGCGAATGGTCCACTCCTCCCCGGGACGCAGCGGATACACGAGGCGCGTGATTTCGTTGGGCAGAACGCCCGAACCACGCGCTGCTCCGTCCGAAGCCACGTAGCGATTCAGCACCTCGACCTTCCATTGAAGGCGATTCCAGGCGCGCTCGTAGGCATCGATCCGGTCCGGCAGGATCTTGGCGCGCAGCGCATCGGGCAGCGGACGAGCTGCCTGCATGCGCACGCCGTCGGGCCCGGTCGCGGCGGACGACATCACCGGCTCCGACGCCCCGGACACATCCGCTTCATAAAGGCCGGATGCGTCCTGACGGTATCGGATCCACTGCGTGCTGATCCACGGCTCGGACTCGAACGGTATGGTCTGAACCGTGGTCTCCTTCATGACCGTATACGTTCGACCGAAGAGAACCTCCGTGCCGGTCAACTCGCGCGTGATGTCATCGTGAATCGTGAAGCCGTCGACGCCGCCGCCGGCGTCCGTCATGACGAACCGGTCATCGCCGACCGAGTGCCAACGGTTGCCGATGGCGAGTGGAAAGAAGGCCCCCTGTGGGGCGGCCGCCAGCGAAGCGCGGCCGCTCAGGGATGCCTGGTTACCCAGGAGTGGAGCGGTGGGCGTATCGCGGCCGCAGCTTGTAAGGCCCACCAGGAGAAGGATCGGAACGAAGCTGATGCTCTTGCGGGTCCGAGGACTGGAGCGCATGGGTCCACCTCGCGATGCGGCTTCGAAATGCGGGTTGCAAGGACTCATTAGCATAAGGGACCGTGGGGATCTGCCGATAGGCTACTCATGACCACCCCGGCTGCCATTCTGACATGCGCCCTTCTCGCCGCCGCCCCGTTGTCGGCGCCCCATCCCGCGGGCTCGACCCAGGTCATTACCGATGTGCAGGGGCGGCTCTG
>DASSLZ010000070.1:0-3899 GCA_035689165.1 Candidatus Eiseniibacteriota bacterium
GAGAATGGCGGCGGCTTCCGGATCGGGCCAGTCGTGGACGACCTCCATCAGGAGATACAGATCGCACGTCGGAAGAGCGTCGTCGAAGAACGACCCGGCGCGAAAATCCACGCGCTCGTCGGTGACGGCCCGCCGCGCGTCTTCGATCACGTGCGGGAGGTCGAAAACGACGCCCCTGGCCTTGGGCGTGGATTCCAGGATGGTGCGCACGAGGTGGCCGTGTCCCCCGCCGATGTCGCCGATCGTCGGGAAGCGCGAGAAGTCGTAGGCGGCGGCCACCGCGGCGACCTGCCTCCGTGCCTTGGAGACCATCGCTGCGTTGAAGATCGCCGCTTCGCCCGGATGCTCCGCGTAATAGACCCAGCGGTGGCTGGGGACTTCGTCCGGCCGTCCATGCCGCACGGTGTCCAGGAGTGCGCCGTAGGCCGCCCAGTTGATCGGAAGGCCGGACAACCGGACGAGCGGCCGCATCGACTGCGGGTGGTCCTCGCGCAGCATTCGGGAGAGGGGGGTTTGCCGGACCTGATCCCCTTCGATCGCGAAGACCCCGTAGGCGGCGAGGAGCCGCAGCACGCGCCGGAGGGCGTCGGGATCGGCACCGACCGTTCGCGCCAGCGCGTCGACGCCCTCGGGGTGGTCGTTCAGCGCGTCCGCCACGCCAAGCTCGGCGACGACGTAGAGACAGCGCGGAGCGATGAATCCCGACGAAAGCTCGCGCAACTGAAGCGACGGGTCGCGCTCCGCGAGTCCCGGCACCGCCGGAGCACGCGTCATGGCCCAGCACCCGACGCGGGCACTTCGCGCGTCACGGCTTCGTACCCGCCGCCGGCGATTCCGGCGTCGCGGGACGCGGCATCGCGAAGATCGACTCCGGAGTCACGCGCGTGTAGTTGGGACCACCCAGGCGGCCGATGGCGTCGAGCGCGGCGGAATCGACCCGCTGCCCCCTCATCAGCGATTCCTGGATGTGGAAGTAGACCACTTCGCCGATCACGTAGTTCGCGTGGTAGGGGCCCTGGCCGTGCTCGACGATCTGGAACAGGCGGCATTCCATGGCGATCGGACACTCGGCGGCGCGCCACGGCTTGACGATCGTGCTCGCGACCTTCGTGAACCCGGCGGCCTCGAACTCGTCCACCTCGGGTGGATACTCGGCCGAGGTCTGGTTCATCCGCTCCCGCACGCCCCAGGGAGCGATGTGCACCACGTACTCGCGGGTCGCGCGCACGTTGTGCAGCGTGTCCTTGTCGCGAAGGCCGCCGCTCGTGACCGGGGAGAAGATCAAGGAAGGCGGATTTCCGCCGCCGGCGTTGAAGAAGGAGAACGGCGCCAGATTCGCGACACCGCCCGCGCTCAGGCTGGAGACGAACGCGATCGGGCGAGGCACGACGCAGCCCGTGAGCAGCGCATAGACGTCCGCGGGGGCCAGCTCCTTCGGGTCGAGCCCCCGGAGGGCGCTCAACCGGTCGCGCCCTCGCCGGTGAACTTGCCGGACGGTTCGAGCCACGAATAGGGATAGCCCTTGTCGTCGTACGGCTCAGCCTCGGTCGTCACGTTCAGCGGGTGGAACGTGTCGAGCATGACCGCGAGCTCCTTCGTCTCCTTGGCCCCCAGCGAGGCCTCCGTGGCGCCCGGATGCGGTCCGTGCGGAATTCCCGAAGGGTGCAGCGTGAAGGAGCCGACCTCGATGCCGCGCCGGCTCATGAAGTTCCCGTTCACGTAGTAGAGCACCTCGTCGGAATCCACGTTCGAGTGGTTGTACGGCACCGGCACCGCGAGCGGATGGTAGTCGTACATGCGCGGGACGAACGAGCAGACCACGAAGTTTCGCCCCTCAAAGCACTGGTGCGTGGGCGGCGGCATGTGGATGCGGCCGGTGATCGGCTCGAAGTCGCCGATGTTGAAGATGTAGGGATAGAGGAAGCCGTCCCAGCCCACCACGTCGAGCGGATGGAACTCGAACTCGTACGCCGTGATCTGGTTCCGGGCCTTGATCCGCACTTCGTACCGCCCGCTCTCGGTGAAAGTCTCCAGCCGCTCCGGCTTCCGGATGTCGCGCTCGCTCATGGGCGCGTGCTCGAGCAGCTGGCCGTATTCGTTGCGGTAACGGCGCGGCGTCTCGATGGAGGAGGCGGACTCGATCACCAGATAGCGCTGCTCGTCGGCGCTGGGCTCGAACCGGTAGGTGGTCCCGCGCGGGATCACGACGTAGTCGCCCGACCCGTAGTGCAGCTCGCCGAAGATCGTCTGGATGCGGCCCGTGCCCTCGTGGATGAAGTAGAGATCGTCCCCCTGGCCGTTCCGGTACCAGTAATCCATCGTCCGCTCGGGCACGGCGATCGCCATCGAAACGTCGGCGTTGTGGAGGAGCACAACCCGTCCGGAGACCGGGTCGCCCTGCTTGTGCAGGCCCTTCGTCTTGAAGTGGTAGTGGCGCAGCCCCTGCTCCGCGGCATAGCCCACCGAGCAGTCCTGGACCTTCTTGATCTCCTTGGCCTGCGTCGGCATGTTGTGGTGGTAGATCAGCGAGGAGCGCCCGGAAAAGCCCCGCGAGCCCATGAGCTGCTCGGTGTAGAGCTTCCCGTCCGGACGCCGGAACTGGGTGTGCCGCTTGTGCGGGATCTGACCCAGGGTGTGGTACATCGGCATGGCGTTTCCTCTCGAATCGAGATCAGGCGATGCGGTTGGTGAGGGTCCCGAGACGCTCGATCTCGAGGGTCACCGTGTCGCCAGGTTCCAGCCAGGGGTGCGTTTCGGGACCCAACTCGAGGAGGCAGCCGTTCCCGGCCGTACCCGACCCGATCACGTCGCCCGGAAAAAGATACACGTCCGCCGAAGCCCTCGCAATCATCTGGCCGAAGGTGAACTGCATCTCCTTGGCGTTGGCGCGCGACAGCGTCTTGCCGTTCACGCGCGCCTCCATCGCCAGGTCCAGTCGGTCCCCGGCGCCGGGCGCGGCGCTCATCCGATCCGCGAGCGCGTCCAGCGTCACGAGCACCGGGCCGAGCGACGTGGCGAAATCCTTTCCCTTCGCCGGTCCGAGACCCACGGCCATCTCCTTTCGCTGGACGTCCCGCGCGCTCCAGTCGTTCAGGATCGTGAACCCCGCCACCACGGATCGCCAGTCGTCCGCCGCCACGTCGCGGGCGCGCCGGCCGATCACGCAGGCGATCTCCAGCTCGTAGTCCAGCGCCTTCGACGAGGCGGGCCGCGCGACCGGCGCCCCATCGCCGATCAACGCCCCCGGGTTCGAGAAGTAGAACACCGGGGCTTCGTACCATTCCGGTGGAACCGTGAGGCCGCGCCGGGCGCGGGCGTTCTTCACGTGGGTCTCGAACGCGTAGAAGTCGCGCACGGTGGGGGGCTGCGCCACGGGAGGAAGCAGGGCGACGTGCTCGGGGCGGAACCGGACCGCGCTCAGGAAGGCGGCCGCGCGGTCCCCCGCGGCGCGAGCCTGGACGGCGACCTCGCGCGCGAGCGGCTCGCCGCGATCCCACTCCGCGAGGAGCGACTCCATCGTGGCGAGGAGGGCGCGATCCTTCTCCGGAATCTCGAGGATGGCCGCGGCGTGGGCCAGATGGAGGATCCCGTCCTCTTCGTGGACGCCCAGCGCGCGGCCGGGCGCGCCGGGGCGGGCGAAGGAGACGAGCCGCATCCGGTCGAGGAGCCGGGGCCTACAGGTTCCCGCGGAGCGCCTGCTCGCGCTCGATCGCTTCGAACAGGGCCTTGAAGTTCCCCTTGCCGAAGCCGCGGCTTCCCTTGCGCTGGATCACCTCGTAGAAGACGGTCGGGCGGTCCTGCACCGGCTTGGAGAAGATCTGGAGCAGGTAGCCCTCTTCGTCGCGGTCTACCAGGATGCCGAGCGCCGCCAGCGCATCCAGGTTCTCGTCGATCGACCC
>DASSLZ010000071.1:0-7398 GCA_035689165.1 Candidatus Eiseniibacteriota bacterium
CGCCGTCGGCGGCCTGAACGAAAGGGCCCCTGGGCTTGCCCGGGGGCCCTTGGCGTTCGCGATCCTGCACGAACGGGCCGCTACCCCGAGAGCACCTCCAGGCGCACGCGCGCCGTGCCTTCGCGCAGGAATCCGAGATCCTCCGCCGCGCGGCGCGACACGTCGATGACGCGATGGCGGCGGAAGGGGCCGCGGTCGGTGACGGTCACCACGACCTTCCGCCCGTTGTCGAGATTCGTGACCCGCACGCGGGTGCCGAAGGGAAGGGTGCGATGCGCCGCGGTGAGGCGGCCCGCGTCGAACCGCTCGCCGCTCGCCGTCCGGCGGCCGTGGTGCTCCCGGCCGTAGTAGGAGGCGTATCCCTCTTCCTTGAACGCGAGCCGTTCTTCGGATCCCGAGGGCGCGACGGCGATCGGAATGGACCGCGAGCCGGCGCATCCCGGAACGAGGCCGACCATGAGGGCGAGTGCGAGGATTCGACGCATCTCGTACTGTTCGGCATCCATCGCCCGGGCCTGAACACCGATGTGCGGCCGGATCGAACCTGGACGCCGTATCGGCGCCCGGCAACTCAATCAGCAACGAACTGCCGTTCAACCACTTATACCCCAGTTGCCGCCGTGTCGCGGGCGATCCCGCGTTCCGGCATCACTTCGGGCTCCAGAACACCCCCATTTTCCCGCCGCTTCCGATTCCCGTAGGGCCCATTTTCCATGCTACTTGCGGCCACCTTACCGGGGGTCGAATCCGGACCGAATATGGGTTCGACGGGGCGCTTCGGCGGGCCGCCGGGCGCTTGGGTCGAAAGGGGACGAAGCCATGGCCGACGCACTCTATAAAGAAGCCCTCGAATATCACCGGGGCGCCCGCCCCGGAAAGATCGAAGTCGTATCCACGAAGCCCTGCGCCACCCAGAAAGATCTGTCGCTCGCGTACACCCCCGGAGTCGCGGTGCCCTGCCTCGAGATCGAGAAGAACCCCGATCTCGCGTACGAATACACCGCGCGCGGAAACCTCGTCGCCGTCATCTCGAACGGCACCGCCGTGCTCGGACTGGGCGACATCGGTCCGCTCGCGGGCAAGCCGGTCATGGAGGGGAAGGGCGTTCTCTTCAAACGCTTCGCCGACGTGGACGTGTTCGACATCGAGATCGCGTCGAAGGACCCGGAAGAGATCGTCCGTCTCTGCGCGCTCCTCGAGCCGACGTTCGGCGGGATCAACCTCGAGGACATCAAGGCGCCCGAGTGCTTCACCATCGAACAGAAGCTCCAGTCGCTCGTTTCCATTCCGGTCTTTCACGACGACCAGCACGGCACGGCGATCATCACCGGCGCGGCCCTCCTGAACGCGCTGGAGGTCACCGGGAAGAAGCTTACGGACATCCGCGTCGTGATCCTGGGAGCGGGCGCGTCCGGCATCGCCTCCGCGCGCCACTTCACGAAGCTCGGACTGCGCCAGGATCAGATCATGATGTGCGACCGCAAGGGGGTCGTTCACACCGGCCGCCTCGCCGAGTTGAATCCGCACAAGGCGGAGTTCGCCGTCGAGACGACGGCGCGCACGGTCGCCGACGCGCTCCGCGGCGCCGACGTGCTGCTCGGGCTCTCCAGCGCGGGACTCGTGACCCAGGAGATGGTGCGGTCGATGGCGTCCAAGCCGATCCTCTTCGCCTGCGCCAATCCCGACCCGGAGATCAGCTACCCCGATGCCAAGGCGGCCCGCCCCGACGTGCTCATGGCGACCGGCCGCTCCGACTATCCGAACCAGGTCAACAACGTCCTCGGGTTCCCGTTCCTCTTCCGGGGAGCGCTCGACGTCCGGGCCCGGCGCTTCAACGACGAGATGAAGCTGGCCGCGACCCGCGCGCTGGCCGATCTGGCGAAGCAGGACGTGCCCGACGCGGTGGCGCGCGCCTACGGCGTCGAAACGCTGCACTTCGGTCCCGACTACCTGATCCCGAAGCCGTTCGACCCGCGCGTGCTGCTCTGGGTCGCGCCGGCCGTGGCGAAGGCCGCCATGGAGACCGGGGTCGCCCGCCTGACGATCGATCTCGACGAGTACCGCGACCGGCTGGAGGCGCGGCTCGGCAAGTCGCGCGAGATCGCGCGCGCCGTGATGCACCGCGCGCGCCGTTCGCCGCGGCGGATCGTGTTCCCCGAAGGGACGCACCCGCGCATTCTGCGCGTGGCGACCCACCTGATGGCCGAGGGCGTCGCGCGCCCCGTGCTCCTGGGCAAGCCGGAGGAGATCGAGCGCGAAGCCCGGCACCTGGATCTGTCGCTCGCCGGGATCGAGCGGGTGCATCCGCGCCGCCATCCCAAGCGGGAAGCGTACGTGGACGCGCTCTACCGGATGCGGCAGCGGAAGGGACTGACCGCGAAGGAAGCCGACACCCTGCTGCTCAACCCGAACTACTTCGGCACGATGATGGTGCACCTGGGGGATGCGGACGGGCTGGTCTCAGGGGTGACGCAGCACTATCCCGACACGATCCGCCCCGCGCTCCAGATCATCGGGCTCCGCCCGGGCATCACGCGCGTGTGCGGCGTCTACTGCATCGTGGCGCGCCGGAAGTGCTGGTTCTTCGCGGATACCACGGTGAACATCCAGCCCACCGCCGAGGAGCTCGCGGAGATCGCGATCCTGGCGGCCGGCGTGGCGCGCGAGTTCGGATTCGATCCGCGCGTCGCGATGCTCTCCTTCTCCAGCTTCGGATCGGCCAAGCACCCGCTGGTGGACACCGTGCGGGAGGCGGCGCGGCTCGTGGCGAAGCGGGCGCCGGACCTGGTCGTGGACGGCGAGATGCAGCTCGAGGCCGCGGTGGAGCCCACCGTCGCCCACGAGCACTTCCCCTTCAGCCGCATCCAGGGAGACGCCAACGTCCTGGTCTTCCCGGATCTCCAGTCGGGCAACCTCGCCTACAAGCTGATGCAGCGCCTGGGCGGCGCGGAGACCATCGGGCCGATCCTCACCGGCCTGGCCAAGCCGATCCATATCGTGTCGCCGACGTCCGACGACAACGAGATCATCCACATCGCCTCGATCGCCGTTCTCGAGGCGCAGCTCCGGGACGAGGAGCGGGAACGCGCCGCGCGGCGGCCCGCGATTCCGGTGGAGGAGCTCGTCTGATGGACATCGGAATCCTGAAGGAGACCTACTCGGGCGAGACCCGCGTCGCGCTCATCCCCTTCGCCGTCGGGGAGCTGGTGCGGCAGGGGAACCGCGTCGTGATCCAGTCGGACGCGGGCGCCAGCTCGGGGTTCGACGATCAGGCCTACCGCGACGCGGGCGCCACGATCGTCTATTCGGCCGAGGAAGTGATCGGGCGGTCGCGGGTGATCCTCAAGGTGATCCCGCCCTCGCTCGAGGAGTGCCGCCGGCTGGAGGAGGGGAAGATCCTCTTCTCGTTCCTGCATCTCTCGTCCGCGCCGCGGAGCCTGGTGGAGCACCTGGTGCGCCGCCGCGTCACCGCGATCGGGTTCGAAGCGATCGGAGACGAGAACGGAGACCGCCCCGTACTGACGGCCATGAGCGAGATCGCGGGAAAGCTCGCGATCCCGATCGCGGCGCAGTACCTCCAGACGCGGCAGGGGGGGCGCGGGATCATGCTCGACGGCATTCCGGGCGTTCCTCCGGGGATCGTCGTGATCCTGGGAGCCGGTGTCGTGGGGTCGACGGCGGCCGTGCGCGCCGCCGCCACCGGCGCCCAGGTGATCGTGCTCGACCGGGACGTGGAGCGCCTCCGGCGCCTCCACGCCCGCGTGCCCGCCTTCGTGACGACGGCGGTCGCGACCCCGTACAACATCGAACGGTTCGTGCCGATCGCCGATGCCTTGATCGGCGCGGTGCTGATCCCCATGGAGACGACGCCGCACGTCCTGGACGAGCGGCTGGTCCGTTCCATGCGGCCCCGCTCGGTCTTCCTGGACGTCTCGATCGACCAGGGCGGATGCTCCACCACCTCGCGTCCCACCAACATCCTCGATCCCACGTACGTACGCGAGGGCGTCGTCCATTTCTGCGTCCCGAACATTCCGGCGCTCGTCCCGCGCACCGCGACGGCGGCGCTCTCGAACATCATCCTGCCGTATCTCACCGAGATCGCGAGGCTGGGTCCCGACCGGGTTCTCCACGACGACCCCGTGCTCGCGCGGGGCGTGTACACGCACGACGGCTACTGCCTCGAGCCGAAGATCGCATCGGTTCTGGACCTGCCGTACCGGGGCGCCGAGCGGGAGAGGAGCTACGATGTCGCCCGCTAGCCTGAACGCGCCGGCCGTCGCGACGCCCACGCCCCCTCGCACCACGCTCGATTATCACGACAAGCTGGCCACGCCCGAGGAGGCGCTTCGCCTGGTCCGGCCGGGCGACACGGTCTACGTGCACCCGGGCTGCGCGGCGCCGCAAACGCTGCTGGCCGCCCTGGTCGCGCGCAAGGACGACCTTCACGACGTGCGCGTGATCCATCTCATGTCCCAGGGGCGGGCCGACTACGCGCTTCCCGGTATGGAGCCGCATTTCCGGCACGTCGCCCTCTTCATCGGGAAGAACACCCGCGACGCCGTCAACGACGGCCGGGCGGACTACCTCCCGGTCTTCCTCTCCGAGATCCCGCGGCTCTTCACCACGCGCACGGTCCCGCTGGAGGTCGCGCTGATCCACGTGTCGCCGCCCGACGAGCACGGCTTCTGCAGCTTCGGCGTCGGGGTGGAGTGCACCAAGGCGGCGGCGTCGACGGCGCGCGTCGTGATCGCCCAGGTGAATCCCCGGATGCCGCGGGTGCTGGGGGACAATTTCATCCACGTGCGGAACGTGACCCGGTTCGTCGAGGTGGACGAGCCGCTGGTCGAGCTCCCGCGCGTGCGGATGGCCGACGCGTTCGACGAGATCGGCCGGAACGTGGCCGCCCTGGTCGAGGACGGCTCCACGCTGCAGCTGGGCATCGGCGGCATCCCGGACGCGGTGCTCCATCATCTCCGGGACCGCAAGCACCTGGGGGTGCACACCGAGATGTTCTCGGACGGCATGGTGGAGCTGGTCCAGGCGGGCATCGTCACGAGCGAGCGGAAGACGCTCCACCCGGGGAAGATCGTCGCTTCGTTCGTCCTCGGCACGCAGCCGCTCTTCGACTTCATCCATGACAACCCCATCGTGGAGTTCCATCCGAGCGACTACGTGAACGATCCGTTCGTGATCGCGCAGAACGACCGCATGGTCGCGATCAACTCCGCGATCCAGATCGATCTCACCGGACAGGTCTGCTCCGATTCCATCGGGGACATGGCCTACTCCGGATTCGGGGGACAGGTCGACTTCGTCCGGGGCGCCTCGCGCGCCCGGGGCGGCAAGGCGATCATCGCCCTTCCGTCGACCGCCAGGGGCGGCGAGGTCTCGCGCATCGCGCCCTATCTCGACCCCGGCGCCGGGGTCGTGACGTCGCGCGCCGACGTCCATTTCGTGGCCACCGAGTTCGGGGTGGCGGACCTGTACGGGAAGTCCCTCCGCGAGCGGGCCCGCGCCCTGATCGACATCGCCCATCCCCGGTTCCGCGAGGAGCTGGAGCGCGGCGCGATGAAACGGAAACTCCTCTGACCTTGGCGCGGCCCGGCCGCGCACGGAGGCAATCCATGGCATCGACCAAGACCGCGGACCTGGCGGGTCCCGGCATCAGCACCTATGAAGAGGTAGAGCGCATCCTGCCCAACGGGTACCGGTCGCTCCTCGACCCGAAAGAGACCCAGCTCGCGATCCACGCGCTGAAGCTCCATTTGGAGGAGAACCTCTGCAAGGCGCTCAGCCTGTTCCACGTGGAGGTGCCGCTGGTCGTCACGCGCGAGAGCGGGCTGAACGATTACCTGGACCGCGACGGCTCGCGGACCCCCGTTGAGTTCCGGTGCGGCCTGGGTCTGGAAGAGCGGATGCACACGCAGGTCGTGCAGGCGGCTACCAAGTGGAAACGGCTCGCGCTCCGGCAGTTCGAGTGCGTGCCCGGCGAGGGCATCTGCACGGACATGCGCGCGGTGCGGAAGGACTATTTCCTGGATCACGACCACAGCGCGTACGTGGACCAGTGGGACTGGGAGAAAGCGATCCGTCCCGAGCAGCGAAATCTGACGTACTTGAAAGAGACCGTCCGGGCGATCTGGGGCGTGATCCACGGCGCCGAGGTCTTCATCCGGAAGGAGTTCCCGAAGCTCCAGGCTTCGCCCTTCCCGCCGCTGCCCGAGGAGCTGACGTTCCTCCACGCCGAGGACCTGCTCGACATGTACCCCGACCTTCCGCGCAAGCAGCGGGAGACGGCGATCCTCCAGAAGCACCCGGCCGTGTTCATCATCGGGATCGGCTGGGTCTTGAAGGACGGCTACCCGCACGAGATGCGCGCGGCGGACTACGACGACTGGGTTACCCCGACGGTCTCCGAGGACGGGAGGCCGATGCACGGGCTGAACGGGGACATCCTCGTCTGGAACCCGGTCACGCAGCGGCGGCACGAGCTGACGTCGATGGGGATCCGGGTGACCAAGGAGACCCTGCGGCAGCAGCTGGAGATCACGGGGCAGCTCGATTTCCTGAAGCTCCCCTATCACCAGGCGATCCTGAACGACGAAATCCCGTTGTCCATCGGAGGCGGCATCGGCCAGTCGCGCACCGTGATGCTCCTGCTGCGGAAGGCGCATCTCGGGGAAGTCAGCGTGACCGTGTGGCCGGACGAGCTGAACCGGATCTGCGAGCGAAAGAACATTCACGTGCTGCAATGAGCGGCTTCTGGTTGTAACGTTCGGACGGAAGCAGACCGTCCGTTTCAGGAAAGGAGCGATTCATGAGCGGGTTGGATGTGGCGGTTCGTACCCCGGGGAAATCCATGACGGCCAAGGAGTACGTGCAGAACGTGATGGCCGGCATCAAGGCGAAGAACCCCGCGGAGCCGGAGTTCCATCAGGCGTCGCAGGAAGTGTTCGAGTCCCTGGTGCCGATGCTGGAGCGCCACCCGGAGTACCGGGCGGCGAAGCTGCTCGAGCGGATCGCCGAGCCGGAGCGGGTCCTCATGTTCCGCGTGCCGTGGCAGGACGATCGCGGCGAAGTGCAGGTCAATCGCGGTTTCCGGATCGAGATGAACAGCGCGATCGGCC
Organism: Candidatus Eiseniibacteriota bacterium; assembly: GCA_035689165.1. Taxonomy (GTDB): domain Bacteria; phylum Eisenbacteria; class RBG-16-71-46; order SZUA-252; family SZUA-252; genus DASQJL01. The sequence goes on from DASSLZ010000071.1 coordinate 7,131, forward strand.
CCTACAAGGGCGGGCTCCGCTTCCATCCGTCGGTCAACCTCGGCATCCTCAAGTTCCTCGCCTTCGAGCAGGTCTTCAAGAACTCGCTCACGACGCTGCCGATGGGCGGCGGCAAGGGCGGCACGGACTTCGATCCAAAGGGGAAGAGCGACAACGAAGTGATGCGCTTCTGCCAGAGCTTCATGACGGAGCTGTGGCGGCACATCGGGCCCGACACGGATGTTCCCGCCGGCGACATCGGCGTGGGCGGCCGTGAGATCGGTTTCCT
>DASSLZ010000072.1:0-7731 GCA_035689165.1 Candidatus Eiseniibacteriota bacterium
GTACTCCCGCTAGGAGACGACATGGCCCCGAGCGACACGATTCCCGCGACCCTCCTCGCCTCCGGCGGGAAGCTCCTGATCGGCGCCGAGTGGCGCGAGGCGGCCTCCGGCAAGCGCTTCCCGACGCTCAATCCCGCGACCGCCGAACCGCTACTGGACGTGGCCGAGGGCGACGCCCCCGACGTGGACCTCGCGGTGCGCGCCGCGCGCGCGGCGCTCGACGGCGCGTGGGGGAAGCTCTCTGCCTCCGAGCGCGGCGTTCTCCTCTGGAAGCTCGCGGACCTCATCGAGAAGAACCGAGACGAGCTGGCCCGCCTCGAGACGCTGGATGCCGGAAAGCCGATCGCCGAGACGACCCGGATCGACATTCCCCTAACGGTCGACGTGTTCCGCTACTGTGCCGGCGCTTCGACCAAGCTCGAGGGGAGCACCATCCCCGTGAGCGGACCCTTCTTCAACTACACGCTCCGCGAGCCGATCGGCGTCGTGGGGCTGATCGTGCCCTGGAACTTCCCCATCCTGATGGCCGCGCGAAAGGTCGCGCCGGCGCTCGCCGCGGGCAACGCCGTGGTGCTGAAGCCGGCCGAGGAGTCGCCGCTCACGGCACTCCGCCTGGGCGAGCTGGCGCTGGAAGCGGGGCTTCCTCCGGGCGCGCTGAACGTGGTGCCGGGATACGGCCCCACGGCGGGCGCGGCACTCGTGGCGCATCCCGGCGTCGCGGGAATCGCCTTCACCGGCGAGACCGGGACGGGGCGGCTCATCATGCAGAACGCCTCGGGGACGCTGAAGAAGCTGTCTCTGGAGCTGGGAGGCAAGTCGCCGAACATCGTGCTCGAGGACGCGGACATGGAGACCGCCGCGCGCGCGGCGATGGCGGCGATCTTCTACAACAAAGGCGAGGTCTGCACGGCGGGCTCGCGGCTCTTCGTGCAGCAGGGGGCGCACGACGCGCTGCTCGAGAAGGTGGTCGATCGCGCGAACAAGCTGGTCCAGGGCGACCCGATGGATGCCAAGACCCGTCTCGGCCCACAGATCTCCGAGGCGCAGGTGGACCGCATCCGCCGCTACGTGGAGATCGGATCGAAGGAGGGCGCGCGCCTCGCCCTGGGCGGAGAGCCCGCGCGGGTCGGCAACGGCAAGGGCTACTTCTGGAAGCCGACCATCTTCGACGCCGTGAAGAACGACATGACCATCGCGCGCGAGGAAATCTTCGGTCCGGTGCTCTCGGTGCTCGAGTTCGACAGCTTCGACGACGCGATCGCGATGGCGAACGACACCGCCTACGGCCTGGCCGCGGCGGTCTGGACCCGCGACGTGAAGAAGGCGCACCAGGCCGCGCGCCGGCTGCAGGCCGGCACCGTCTGGATCAACACCTACAACATGTACGACGCCGCCTCGCCCTACGGCGGCATGAAGTCTTCGGGGTTCGGCCGCGAATCGGGACTGGCCGGCCTCGAGTTCTACTCCCAGACGAAGAGCGTCTGGTTGGATCTCTCGTGAGGGAGGGCAAAGAGCCCCCGCTGCCGTGCCGGAACCCGGTTCCATAGGAGCGCCCATCGCCTGGCCGGTCGGCCCGCTTCCCGACGCCGCCCCCTCCGGGGCCGCCGCATCCAAGCCCACGGACCTTTCGATCATTCTGCCCGTCTACAACGAGCGCGAGAGCCTGCCGCCGCTGATCGCCGAGATCCACGCCGCCCTCCGCGGCACGCCCCACACCTATGAAATCCTCCTCGTCGACGACGGCAGCACCGACGGCAGCGCCGATGTGATCCGCACGGCCGCGCTCGAGTCTTCGAACGTCACGGGGATCGTCTTCGAGAAGAACGCGGGCCAGAGCGCCGCCTTCGCCGCCGGGTTCCGCTTCGCGCGCGGGGAGATCCTGGTCACGATGGACGCCGACGGCCAGAACGACCCGGCCGACATCCCGATCCTGGTATCGGCGCTGGAGAACGCCGACGTCGCGGCGGGCATCCGCGCGCGGCGCGCGGACGGCTGGCGGCGGCGCGCGTCGTCGAAGATCGCCAACGCGGTGCGCCGCGCCGTCGTCGGCGACCACATCATCGACACCGGCTGCTCGCTCAAGGCCTACCGCCGCCGCGCGGTGGAGGGGATCCCCTTCTTCGCCGGCGCGCACCGATTCCTCGCCGGCATCTGCGAGATGCGGGGCTCCCGCGTCGCGCAGATTCCGGTCCGGCACCGTCCGCGCCTTCGCGGCGTCTCCAAGTACGGCGTCGGCAACCGACTGTTTCGGGGCATTCGCGACCTGATCGGCGTCCGCTGGCTCCGGTCGCGTCTTCTACAGTTCCGTGTCCGGGAGGTCATCCATGGATAAGTGGTTCTCTTCGGCGCCCGTCTGGTACGTGGTGGGGCTCGTGGGCCAGATTCTCTTCGGCTCGCGATTCTTCGTACAGTGGGTCGCCTCGGAGTGGGCGAAGCGCCCCGTGTTTCCGCGCGGCTTCTGGTATCTGAGCCTCGTGGGCGGCTGCGCGTTGTTCGTCTACGCCCTGCACCAGAAGGATCCGGTCTTCGCCATCGGGCAGGGAGCGGGACTCCTCGTCTACGCGCGCAATCTGATGCTGGATCACAGGCCGCAGGCCGCCGCCGTTCCCAGCGCCCCCTGAGGCTCTCCCGTCTCGCCTGGGCGGGGCCGGCGCTCGCGCTCGTCCTGACGTGCGGCGCCCTGGGGCTGATGGAGCCGACCGACGCCCGCTACGCCGAGATCGGCCGCGAGATGGTCGCGAGCGGCGACTGGCTGACCCCGCGCCTGAACGGCGTCACCCACCTGGACAAGCCCCCGGTGGCCTACTGGTCGGCGGCCGCGGGCATGCGGGTGCTCGGCGTCAACGCGGCCGGTGCCCGCATCGGCGCGGCGCTCGCGGCCGCGTTCCTCTTCTGGGCAGCGGCCCGCATCGCGCGCCGGGCCGGCGTGCCGCCGCGCGAGTCCATCCTGGCTCCCTTGGTCCTCGCCTCGAGCGCGCTCGCGTTCGCGCTCTCCCGGCTCCTCGCGACCGACATCTTCCTCGCTGCGGCCGTCGCCGGCTTCTATGTCACCTGGCTCGCGCCCGGAGGACGCGGCCGGTTGTGGATGTTCGCCGCGCTGGGACTGGGGTTCCTGATCAAGGGACCGGTCGTCTTCGTGCACACGCTGCTCCCGCTGTTCGTCGCGGCGCTGTGGCGCCGGGATCGTGGCCTCCTCTCCGGGCTCGGCCGCCGCCTGGGCTGGGCGATCTTCGCGCTGGTCGCGTTTCCCTGGTACGTCATCGTGGCCGAGCAGACGCCCGGGCTTCTCGGATGGCTCCTCCGGAAGGAGATCTGGCTCCGCTACACGAGCACGGTCCATCACCGCCCGGGGCCGCCCTGGTATTTCGTGGCGATCCTCGCGGCGGGGGCACTGCCGTGGACCGCCGCCGCGCTGCACGGGCTCTTCCGGAGCGCGCGGGGCGCGGCGCGCGCGCCCGCTCCGGCCGAATCGGCGCTGGTCGCGTGGGCGGTCGTGCCGGTGCTCTTCTTCTCCGCCTCGGGTTCGAAGCTTCCGGCATACGTCCTCCCCGAGCTGACCGCCGTCGCGATCCTGGCCGCGGGAGCGCTCGCGCGCGCCGCGGGCGTGGCGCGCTGGGGAACGGCGCTGCTCTTCGCCGCGCTCGGGATCGCGATCGAAGCGGTGGGCCCGCGCGCGCTGGCCGGCCTGGTGGGGGCACAACACGCCTCGACCCTGCCGCTCCCACCCCTCGCCCACCTCGCGGCCGCCGCGTTCGGCGCCGGCGCCATCGCGGCGGCCGCGCGCATGCCCGCCGCGGCTGCGATCGCGGGGCTCGTCGCGTGGTACGGTCTGTTGGGCGGAGCGCGTACCATCGAGGGACCGCTCGGATCGCCCGTGCAGGTCGCGCGGATCATGGAGCGGACGCGCCAACCCGGCGAGCCGGTCATCGAGCTGGGCGCCTTCTCGGCGGGACTCCCGTTCTACGCGGGCGCGACGATCCCGATGGTGGACGTTCCGCGCTCCGAGGCGTTCGAATCTCCGGGTGTCGAGCGTCACGCGTTTCTGGCGGAGAGCGCCCTCCCCGAGCTGATCCGCCGGTCGGGACGCGTGTGGGTCTACGGGCCGCGGGATCGCGCCGCGCGGGAGGCCGACACCCTGGGCGTCCGCTACGAGGTGGTGGCCCGCACGCGGAACCGCGAGCTGGGCCTGCTCGAGCCGATGCCGCCGGACTCCGTCGCCGGCCGATAGGAGGAATCATGTCCGAAGTGCTCGTCGAACGGCGCGGCGCCGTCGCGCTCCTGACGCTGAACCGCCCCGACGTCCTGAACGCGCTCTCCGTCTCCATGGCGTCCGCGCTCACGGAGGCGCTGGAGGCGCAGGCGCGCGCGTCCGAAGTGCGCGTCATCGTGATCACCGGCGAAGGGCGCGCGTTCTCCTCGGGCGGGGACATCGCGTTCATGAAGAAGGTGGTGGATCAGGGGGGCCGGTTCGAGGACTTCGAGCCGCTCGTGGGCGGCGGCCCCGGCGTGGTGCGCGCCATCATGCACTCGGAGAAACCGGTGCTGGCCGCGGTGAACGGCGTGGCCGCCGGCGGCGGGATGAGCCTGGCCCTGGCGTGCGACGCGCGCTGGGCCGCGGAGGAAGCGCGCTTCGGACAGTCCTTCGTGAAGATCGGGCTCCATCCCGACTGGGGGGCCGTGTACACGCTTCCGCGGCTGGTCGGCACGGCGCGCGCGCTCGAGCTGATGTGGACCGGCGACCTGATCGGCGCCGCCGAGGCGGAGCGGCTCGGGCTGGTCAGCCGCGTCCTGCCCGCCGACCGGCTCCTTCCGGAGTTGCTCGAGTTCGCGGCGCGGCTCGCGCGCGGTCCGGCCGTGGCGCTCGCCGAGATCAAGCACTCCGTGCGCGAATCGCCGGGCTACTCCCTGGAGGAGGCCCTGACACGCGAGCTGTCGGCGCAGGAGCGCTGCTGGGGAACGGCGGACGCCAGGGAGGGGTTCAAGGCGTTCTTGGAGAAGCGCGAGCCGAAATTCGAGGGACGCTGAGAGAACGTTCCGCCCGACGCCGCGATCAGCTGCCGTCGGCCATTCGATAGCCGACGCCGGGCTCCGTCAACAGGAGCCGCGGGCGTCCCGGCTCCGCCTCCAGCTTGTGCCGCAGCTGCGCCATGTAGACGCGCAGGTAGTGGTGCTCCGCCGTGTACGAGGGCCCCCACACTTCGCGAAGAAGGAAGTCGTGGGTGAGCACGCGTCCCGCGTGGCGCGCCAGCACCGAGACCAACCGGAACTCGATCGGGGTCAGCGACACTTCGGCTCCGTTGGCGAAGACGCGTCGCCGCGCGAAATCGATCCGGAGCGGCCCCTCCTCGAAGATGCTCGGTTCCTCGGAGGCCCCGACGCGCGCGCGATGCCGCAGCGCGACACGCATCCGGGCGAGAAGCTCGGGCATGGAGAAGGGCTTGGTGACGTAGTCGTCCGCTCCGTCATCCAACGCCTGCACCTTGTCGCGCTCCCGCCCGCGCGCCGTGAGCACCAGGATCGGTACCGAGGACCAGCTGCGGATCCGGCGCACCACCTCGAGCCCGTCCCGATCAGGAAGTCCCAGGTCGAGGAGCACGAGGTCGGGCGATCGCGTCCCGGCCTGCGCGACCCCTTCCTCGCCCGTGGCGGCTTCGACGTAGTCGTACCCCTGGCTCTCGAGCGCGACCCGGAGGAACTTGCGGATCGGAGCTTCGTCTTCGATGACGAGCACGACGATCGGTACCCCCTCGCCGGTCACCGGCTCCTCCTCGACGCCCCCGCCCCCTCAGGCTCCACTCCCGGAGGCGCCCCCTCGAGCGGAAGGCGGACCGTGAACACGGCGCCACCTCCGGTCCGGTTCGCCGCCTCGATCGTCCCGCGATGGGCCTCGACCACGCCCCTGCAGATCGCGAGCCCCAGCCCCACGCCCGGCAGCGCGCGCGCCGGCTCGCCGCGGTAGAACTTCTCGAAGACGCGCCGCTCCTCCCCCTCGCGCAGCCCGATGCCCCGGTCGGCCACGTCCAGGCGGAGCCAAGCCCCTTCGATGCCTGCCGCGATGTCGATCGGGGCATCCGGCGCGGAGTACTTGTGCGCGTTCTCGACCAGGTTCCGCACCACGGCCTCGAGCAGCACGTCGTCCGCGGGCACCAGGGGGAGGTCGGCCGGCAGCGAGAGCCGGACCGGGCGCCCGCCCAGCTGTCGCTCCAGGCGGGTCAGGGCCGCGCCGACGATGTCCTCCGTGGAGTGCCACTCCTTCTTCACCTGCAGCGTGCCCGACTCGACGCGGGTCATGTCGAGCAGGTTTCCGATCAGGCGGTCGAGCCGCTCCGCCTCCTCGGAGATCATCTGCGCCAGGTCGGCTCGCACCCCCGCGGGAAGATCGCCGGCCTTGAGACTGCTCGCGGCGCCCGCGATCGAGGCAAGCGGCGTGCGGAGATCATGGGACACGGAGCTGAGCAGGGCGCTGCGCGCGCGCTCGACTTCGATCTGGGCCCGGATTTGGGTGGCGTCTTCGGCCAGGCGGCATCGCTCCAGCGCGAGCGCGGTCTGGCTGGAGAGTGCGCGCAGGAGTTCCTGGGCGTCGGGTCCCGGCGCCGACGCGTCCAGGGACAGAACGCCCAAGACCTTCGCGCCGGCGATGAGCGGCGTGGAAATCCCCCGCGCGCCGGGTGGGATGCCCGTGATCGCGCCGGCGGCCTGGCCGTTGGAGTACGCCCATTCCGCCGCGGCGCGGTCCGGAGCGGACGCGACCGCGGCCGGATCGCCCGCCGCGATCGTCAGGATCCCCCGCGGATCGGCGACCAGAGCCGCCGCCCGCGCCCCGAACAGCTCCGACACGCGCTCCACCGCGGCCAGCAGCACGTCGTGCACGGTGCTCCGCACGGCCAGGTCGTGGGTCAGCCGGTAGAGCGCCTCCGTGCGCCGCTCGCGCATGCGCGATTCCTCACGCTGCTCGCGCACACGCGCGGTCAGGGTCCCGGTGATCACCGCGACGGTGAGCATGACCGCGAAGACCACCAGGTACTGCGCGTCGGCGACCTCGAAGGTGTAGCGCGGCGGGACGAAGGCGAAATCGAAGATGGCGACGCTCAGCACCGAAGCCAGAACAGCGGGGCCGCGTCCGAACGCCACCGCGCTCACGACCACGCCCAGGAGATACACCATGGTGAGGCCGGCGAAGTCGAAGTGGCGCTGCATGAGGGCGGCGAGACCGGTGCAGGCCCCGAGGATGAGAAGCACCCCCACGTAGCCGCCCGCCCGTCTTCGAGGGTTCATGACGACACGATCCTACTCCCTTCCCGGCCCCGCGTCAGACCCCCGATCGCCCGTCTTGACGCGTTCTTGATGCGCGGCGCACACCTCCGAACGCCGCCTTGATGGGCGGTTGGGCTCTACTGGAGGCGTTGCGCGACACCGCGCCCGGCCATGTTCGACAAATTGCGTCGCGCCCTGATCGGCGCCCCCAAGAACCTCTTCGATCCGCGGATCCATCAGCATCTCGCGCTGATGGCCTTCTTCGCGTGGGTGGGACTCGGCTCCGACGGCCTCTCCTCCTCCTCCTACGGGCCCGAGGAGATCTACCGCCAGCTCGGCGCGCACCACGTCCTCGCGCTCTATCTCGCCGCCGCGGTGATGGGGACCGTGTTCCTGATCTCGGCGTCCTACCGGCAGATCATCGAGCAGTTTCCTTCCGGCGGCGGCGGCTACCTGGTCGCGACCAAGCTCCTGGGA
>DASSLZ010000073.1:0-11348 GCA_035689165.1 Candidatus Eiseniibacteriota bacterium
CGAGGACGGTTCGGAGCCGCTCCTTCTGCTCCACGCTGAGCGCCCCGGAAGCCTCGACGTTCCAGAGCACCTCGACGCGCGTCTCCACCTTGTTCACGTTCTGGCCGCCCGGGCCGCCGGAGCGCGACGTGCGGAAGACGATCTCGGCGAGCGGCGGGAGGGCGGTCACGAAAGGAGCGCCGGGAGCTCCTGCTGGATCGGCGCGGCGGTCACCACCGCTTCGCCCCGGTCGAGGAGCAGGTTCACCTCGGTTCGCACGCCGAAATCCTCGAAGTAGACCCCGGGCTCCACCGAGACGAGCGTTCCGTCGAGGAGCCGGCGCTCGTCGCGGGTCTCGAAGTTGTCCAGGTGAACGCCGTTTCCGTGGACCTCGCGTCCGATGGAATGCCCCGTCCGGTGCAGGAACCGGGGACCCAGGCCGCGCCCCTCGATCACCGCGCGCGCCGCGTCGTCCACGTCGGCGCCGCGAACCGGCGCGTTCGACGCGAGCGCCTCGCGCACCCGCGCGATGGCCGCGTCCCGCGCGTCGCGCACGGCGAGGAACGCGGCGCGGTGGCGCTCCGGCGGCGAGGGCCCGAGCCAGGCGACCTGCGTGTAGTCGGCGTAGACCGCGCCCGGCGCCTTCCGCTTGGCCCAGATGTCGATCAGCAGGAAGTCGCCGGCCCGGATCGGAAGGTCGGTGGCCGGCGACGTGGAGAAGTGGGGATCGCCCGAGTGCGCGTTCACCGCGACGGTCGGAGGATCGCCGGAGATGAGATCGCGCTCGGCGAGCCGCTCGATCAGGAAGCGCTGGAGCGAGACCTCCGTCAGCGCCCCGGAGGCGTTTTCCGCGCGCGCCGCGTCGCGCGCGCGCTCGAACGCCGCGGCCAGGATCCCGCTCAGGAGATCCCCCGTGCGCCGGTGATCCCGGCGCGCGTCCTGATCGAGCACGCCGTCGAAGCGCTGCGCGAGATCCGCCGACGAGACGACCTGCGCCCCCGACGCGCGCACCAGCTCCAGCGTCCCTCCGTCCACGCGCGAGACGTACGGCAGCCGCGCCGACGGGGAGTATTCCATGGCGAGCGCGGGCGCGTAGCCCCCGCTCGAGCCGTGCTGGCGCACCGCGTCCTGGACCAGATCGGCCAGGCCGCGGTCCAGCTCCTGCCAGGTGAGATAGATCGCCGCGCTCCCCGGCAGGTGGTCCAGCGCCCGCGGCTCGATCCGGTGGACCAGCTTGCGCGGCTCGCCGCGCGCCGGGACCAGGTAGAACCAGCGCCGCGTGGTCTTCGCCGCGTTGGGGGCCGACTCCATGCCGAGGACCGCGCGCGCGATCGGGTTCGTCCCGTGAAAATCGAAGAGGAGCCACCCCGCGAGACCGTCCTCGCGGAGCGCCTCCTGGATCCGCTCGACGAGGAGCGCGGCGCCGCCGGCGGATGCGGCCGACCCGCTCATTCCGATTCCGCCGCGGGGTTGCCGCTGTCGTGGGCGGCTTCGCCCTTCAGGCGGCGCAGGGCCTCCTCGCGAAGCTCCGCGATCCCCTCGCGCTTGGCGGCCGAGACGAGCACGGCGCCGGGATAGCGCGCCCTAAGCCCGTAGCGTTCCTCCTCGGGGATGGCGTCGATCTTGTTGAAGACCAGAAGCCGCGGCCGGGACAGGGCGCCCAGGGATTCCAATACGGACTCCACCGCTTCGATGTGGCCGTCGGGGTCGGGCTCCGCCGCGTCCACCACGTGCAGCAGGAGGTCGGCCTCGACCACCTCTTCGAGGGTCGCGCGGAACGAGGCGATGAGATGCGGCGGGAGCTTCCGGATGAACCCCACGGTGTCGGTGAGCAGCGCCCGCTGCTTCCTGGCCCCCGGACCCTCGGCCGCGAACGCGCGCGTCGTGGGATCCAGCGTGGCGAAGAGCTGATCCTCGACGTAGACGGAGGCGCGCGTGAGGGCGTTGAAGAGCGTCGACTTCCCGGCGTTCGTGTAGCCGACCAGCGATACCTTGAAGCAGTCCCGCCGCCCCTTCCGCTGCACGCGGCGCTCGCGCACCACGCCCTGGAGCTCGCGCTTCAGCTTGGCGATCCGCTCGCGGATGCGGCGGCGGTCCACCTCGAGCTGCGTCTCGCCCGGCCCGCGGGTGCCGATCCCGCCGCCGAGACGCGACAGGTGCTCCCACATCCGGGTGAGCCGCGGGAGGAGGTATTCCAGCTGGGCCAGCTCCACCTGGAGCCGCGCCTCGCGCGTGCGGGCGCGCCGCGCGAAGATGTCGAGGATGAGGCCGCTCCGGTCCACGACCTTGAGCTCGAGGTCCTTCTCGAGGTTCCGGGCCTGGGCCGGGGAGAGGTCGTCGTCGAGGAGGAGGAGGGACGAGCGGGTCTCGCCCGCGATCTCCCGCACCTCGTCGATCTTCCCCTTGCTCAGGAAGGTGGCGGCGCGCACGGGGCCGCGCCGCTGGAGCACTTCGCCCGCGACGCTCGCGCCCGCCGTCTCCGCGAGGAGGCGAAGCTCGGTCAGCTCTTCACCGGGCCGGGCCCCCCGTATCGACCGCCCCGCGAGCACCGCGCGCTCGTGGCGCGCCGCGGCGCGGGTGGCGTATTTCGGCGCCATGCTCACGGGCTACGCGGGCGCGACCTCCAGCTCGTAGGGAATGTTCGTGAGGTTCTCGACCGAGCCGTCGGGCTTCACCCAGGCCACGTCCTCGATCCGGATGCCCAGGCCGCGGGAGGGGTAGTAGAGACCGGGCTCCACCGTGAAGAGGCTCCCCGCCTCGATCCGGTCCTTGTTCGCGGCGTTCCCGCTCAGGTTCGGCCGCTCGTGGATCTCGAGCCCGATGCCGTGCCCCAGTCCGTGCACGTAGCCCTCTTCCAGCCGCTCGTCCTGCCGGATCGTCTTGTGCCCGCGCGCCTCGAACAGGTCGCAGACCTGTTCCTGATAGGTGCGCCCGGGGCTCCCTTCGTGGATCGTCTCCATCGTGCGGTCCACCGCCTCGCGCACCAGGGCGTGCAGGTCCCGGAGCTCGGCCGGCGCCTTGCCGACGCAGATCGTCCGCGTCACGTCGAAATAGTAGCCGCCGCCGCTCTGCACCGGGAAGAGATCGATGACGATCGGCTTCCCCTCCTCCAGCACGTCGGCGTCGTTGCCGGAGTTGTGGGGCACGCCCGCGTCCCGTCCCATGGCGATGATGTTGCCGTGCGGCTCCTCGAGGCCCGCCTCGAAGAAGACGCGGCGCACCTCGGCGCGGAGCCGCCCGATCGTGACCCAGCCCTGCGCGTCCTTGAGCTTCGCCCCCTCGAGACGCCCGCCCGCGATGACCGCGCGGACGCGCTCGAAGGCGCGCTCGCACACGCGCCCGACGGCCCGCACCGCAAGGACCTCGTCCGCGTCCTTGGTGAGCCGCGCCTTGAGGAAGAGCCCGGGATCGGTGTCCTCCGCCAGGGTGATCCCCGGCATCAGCTCGCGGAGCCGGTTCAGCACGTGATAGCCGCGCCCGACGTCCATGATCCCGCCGATCAGCACGGGGCCCTTCGTCGCGCCGACCTTGTCCAGCACGCGCTCGATCAGGCGCGCGTAGGCCCGCAGCGAGGAGGATTCCTCGGCGAGGATCTTGGAGTAGGCGAAGTCGCCGTACTCGGCGCGCTCGAAGCCGGTCTCCACCGCGGCGTCGCGCTCCATGCCTCCGTGCAGGAGGAACGGGGTCGCGCCCGGGCGGCAGACGATCATCCCGGTGGTCATGTGCGCCGCGGGCGGACCGGCGACGTAGCGGAACGTGGGGTTGGGAAACTCGCCCTTCAGGACGACCGCGGCCGCGAGGCCGCGCTCGCGCAGCAAGAGATCGATGTCGCGCTTCACGGTGGTTCTCCCGTGCGCGCCGTCACGCGGCGGTGCGGCGGCGGTCTAGGTGCGGAACAGCACGCTTTCGTTGGAGAAGAGCCGCACGGCCACGACCAGCATGATCGCCGCGAGCGCGCAGCTGGTTCCGACGGCCGTGAGGGCGTGCAGCGAGTTCACGGTGTCGGTGAGGATCTCGCGCTGGAGGAGCGCGGTGTTGAGGACCGGGATGAAGAAGCGGGACGGCGGCGGGCTCTGCTGCCCGAAGCTTCCCAGTCCCAGGAAGATGGTCGCCATGTAGAAATAGGACGCGTAGGCCTGGCCCTCGCGCATGCCCCGGGCGAAGCAGCCGATCGCCACGAGCGTCGCCGAGATGAAGATCGCGGCGGGGATCATCGTGAGGAGCAGGAGCACCGCCTTGTCCGGCCCGACCACGAACTGCATCGACTGCCGCTCCGCGCCCGGGATGAGCGGCGCGATCACGTTGAAGGTGAGGAAGAGCCCGGTGATCCCGGTGAGCGCCCCGGTCAACGACGCCGTCAGGACCGCCATCGTCTTGCCCAGCACCAGCTCGCCCCGCGTCGCCGCGGTCGCGAGGATGGTCTCCAGCGTGCTCCGTTCCTTCTCGCCGGTCGTCGCGTCCACGGCCATGTGCATGGAGCCGGCCGCGACCAGGAAGACGAGGAGATACGGGATCAGGAGGGCCGCGAAGAAGCGCCCCATCTCGTCCTTGGAGGAGACATCCCGCTTCTCCACCGTGAAGGCCGGCGGCGCCTGCGCGTTCGCGCCGAGCGATCGGGCCCAGTCCACGGTGAGCGCCCGGCGCACCTGGTCCAGGACCGGCTCGAGCCGCTCCGCCGCCTGCGACGACCGGTTTTCCGACTCCTTGTAGACGAGCTGGACCTTGGCGCTGTCGCCCGCGGCCACGCGCGCCGCGATCCCGTCCGGAACCTCGAGCACCGCGTCCACGTTCGCGCCCTCCAGCCGCACGGGCGCCGCGGGCAGCGAGATCGCCTCCACGCCCCGCACGGCGCGCAGCGAGTCGGCCAGCCCCGGGATCTGCGCCTCGCCCACCATGCCGATCCGGAGCGAGAGCGCGCGCGCGTCCTCGGTGTTCTTGTTCTGGATCCAGGACATGAAGCCCATCATCGCGGGGTAGAGGATGAACGGAAACACGAAGATCGCGAAGAGGGAGCGGCCGTCGCGCAGCGCGTCGATGATCTCCTTGCGGTAGACCGCGAGGGTCTTGGAGGTCACCGCCGCTCCTCCGCGGCGGCGGTCGCGCCGACCACGTCCACGAACACGTCCTCGAGCGACCGGGTCGCGGAACGGCTCCGCACGCTCTCCAGCGACCCGTCGGTGAGGAGCCGGCCCTCCTCGATGATCCCGATCTCGTCGCAGATCCGCTCGGCCTCGGTCATGATGTGCGTCGAGAAGATCACCGTCCGCCCCTTGCCCTTGAGATCCTGGATCAGGCGCAGCACGTTCCGCGCGCCGATCACGTCGAGCCCGGCCGTGGGCTCGTCGAAGATCAGCACCTCGGGATCGTGGAACACGACGCGCGCGATCGAGACGCGCTGCTTCATGCCGGTGGACATGCGCCCGATGCGCACGTCGAGGAGATCGGCCAGCCCGAAGGGCTCGGTCAGCTCGGTCATGCGGGCCGCGATCGCGCCCTTCGTCATGCCGGCGAGCGCGCCGAAGTACTGGAGCAGCTCCTTCCCGGTCAGGCGGTCGTAGAGCTTGGTGTCGCCGGAGAGATAGCCGATCCGGCGCCGCACCTCCGCGGGCTTCTGCACGATGTCGAAGCCCGCCACCGTGGCGGTGCCGCTCGTCGGAACGAGGATCGTCGCGAGCATGCGCAGCGTGGTGGTCTTGCCGGCGCCGTTGCGTCCGAGGAGGCCGAAGACCTGTCCGGGGCGGGCCGTGAAGGAGACGCCGCGTACGGCGGGGATGTCGCCCTTCTTCCGGTCGTGGAACGTCTTCGAAAGCTCGGAGACCTGGATCAAGGATTCTCCCGGTGGCATGGCGGGAAGGCTGGTGGCGGCCGAGTCTAGGGGAGCGGCCGCCGCGGTGTCAACGCGCGCCGGAATCCCGGCTTGAAGCTTGGCGTCTAAACGGTTACGATCGGGGACCGACGCGAAAGGTTCCCGTAACCACAACGTAATCAAGCACTTCGAAGGAGCAGGATCCGAATGGCCGACACCGTTACGCAGGTTACCGACAGCACGTTCGAGAGCGAAGTGCTGAAATCCAGCATCCCGGTCCTGGTCGATTTCTGGGCCGAATGGTGCGGCCCCTGCCGCATGGTGGCTCCGGTCGTCGAGGAAGTCGCCCGTCAGTATCAGGGCAAGGTCAAGGTCGCCAAGGTGGACGTGGACCAGAATCAGCGCATCGCGGTCCAGTTCCAGATCCGCAGCATTCCCAGCCTCTACATCTTCAAAGACGGAAAAGTCGCGGGCGCGATCGTGGGCGCCGTGCCGAAGCAGCAGATCACGTCGGCGCTGGACAAGGTTCTCGTCTAGAGAGCGGTCCGGGCCGCCGCGCCACGGATGGCGCGCGGCGGCGCCGGCGTTCACACGGCCGATTCCCTGCAGATCGGCCGGCAGGCGCAGCGCCGGCACGCGTACTCGCTGGGTCGCGCCTGGAATTCTCCCGCCCGGATCGAGGCGGCGACCGCGGCGATCGTCTCCCGCGTCTTCTCGATCCGCGCGTCCGTCATCGCCGCCCGTCCCGACGTTCCGGCCGTGACGAACCGAAGCTCCACGCGGTCGGGCATCCGCCCGGTCATCTCCCGCCAGGCCAGCGCGTACACCGATAGCTGGAGATCCTCCTTCGCCCGCTGATCGGCCCGCTCCTCGTCGTCCATCTCCGCCGTCTTGTAGTCCACGAGCACCGTGCCTTCCGCCCCTTCGTCCACGCGATCGATCCGTCCCGTCAGGAGGACGTCGTCGAGCCCGATCCGGAAGGGCCGCTCCACCGCGGCGGGCATCGGTCCCGCCTCGATCTCCCGCTCGTGAAAGCGGCGCAGGGCGTCGACGCCCTGCTGGAAGCGCGCGGCCTCGTGCTCGGGCGAAAGGTGCCCGGCGCACCGCCACGAGGCGCGGAACATCTCGAGCGTCTCCTCCAGCGCGGGCGGCGCGCCCGCCATCCGGCGCGCGAGCGCGAAGGCCGCGGCGCGATGCACCGCCTGGCCGAAGTTCACACGCGGATCAGGCGGCAGGATGGCGCCGACCCCAAGCACGTGGAGGAAGCGGTAGCGGAGCGGGCAGGACGCGTAGTCGTCGAGCCGGCGGAACGAGAGCGCAAGCGGCACGCCGGAGTCCTGGCGCGGCGCTTCCGGCGGCGCCTCGCGCTCCTTGTTCTCCTCCAGCATCTCCACCGCGCGGCGGCGCGTCTTGGCCGAGACCGGCTTTCCCAGGTCGAACGCTTCCGAGAGGAAGAGGCTGCGCGTCCGCTCCGACGGCGTCCCGTAGTCGCGCGCGTAGGTCGCGATCAGCTCTTCCCGCGCGCGGGTGAAGGCCACGTAGCAGAGCCGCCGCTCTTCTTCCCGATGCTGCGCGGCGCGGCTCAGCTCGGCGCGCTCCGTGGGACCGGGTTCTTCCGTTTCGGAGGGCAGCTCCGGCGAGCGGCTCCGGTACTTCGTCGGAAACCGGTCGGTGGCGGCCTGCACCAGGAACACGACCGGGAACTCCAGCCCCTTCGCCTTGTGGATCGTCAGCACCTGGACCACGTTCGACGTCGCGTCCAGGTCGGCCACCGCGGGATCTTCGCCGTACTGCTGGATCGCCTCCAGATGGCGCAGGAAGAGCGCGACGCGATCGGCCAGCGCGACCTTCTCGAACGAGCGGATGATGTGGAAGAACTTGACCAGGTTTCGCGCCCGCCCCTCGTCCTCGTACGAGCGCGACGCCATGAGATCGCGCAAGACACCCCGGCGGTCGAGATAGCGGTACAGCACTTCGCCCGTGCGCCGTCCCTTCGCGTAGGACTCCAGCTCGTCCAGATCGCGAAGGAGCTCGCCGATCCGGGCAATGCCCTCCTCGGATAGATCCGCAACCCCGCCGCGCGCCGCGACCCGGAAGAGCCCGCGGAGGGTTCCCGGCGTGTCCTTGAGCAGGTGCATCAGGCGCCCCAGGTCCTCGTCGGGCACGCCGTATCCCTCCGACGCGAGGAGGTAGAGGTGCTCGGGGCGCGAGTCCTGGTAGAGAGACTGGAGGAGTGCCACGAGCTGCTTTACCTCGGGGCGCTGGAAGAGGCCCCGGCTCCCCGAGAACCAGTAGCTGATCCCGCGCTCGTCCAGCGCGCGCAGGAACGGCTCGGCATGCTCGTTCGTGCGGACGAGGATGGCGTGGTCGCGCCAGCTCCGCCGTCCGTCGGCCACGCCGCGCTCGATCGCGTCGGCCACCCACCGCGCCTCCTCGGCCTCGGTCGCGAACTCGCGGCATTGTGGGGCGACGCCGCGGCTGTGGGCGGTCAGCTCCTTCGCGATCCCGTAGCGCACCTCCAACCGCTCCCGGTTCATGAGGATCAGCCGCCGCGCGACCGTCAGGATCTCGCGCGTGCTCCGGTAGTTGTTTCGCAGCACGATCTCGCGGGTGCCGGGGTAGTGCTGGCGAAATTCGAGGATGTTCTTCAGGTGGGCGCCGCGGAAGCGGTAGATGCTCTGATCGTCGTCCCCCACCACCACGAGATTGCGGTGCCGCTCGACCAGCCGGCGCACGATCTTGAACTGCACCGGGTTCGTGTCCTGGAACTCGTCCACGAGCACGTAGCGGAAGCGCTCCTGAAAGCGCCGCAGCACCGCGGGGCTCTCCTCGAAGAGCCGGTGCGTCAGCGCGAGCAGGTCCCCGAAATCCAGGAAGCCGGCCTCCCAGAGCATCCGGTTGTAGGCCTGATAGGCGAGCGCGAGCTCCAGCTCGCGCTCGGCCTGGTCACGAGCGGCGGGATCCGGATCGCCGAGGCGCGCCTCCGCGCGCGTCTGCAGCTCCTCCGCCGTCCAGGGCTCGTCCTTCGCGCGGCTGAAATAATCAGCCAGCGCGTGCAGATAGCGCGTGGGGTCGGAGAGCGGCGCGTAGCGGCGCAGGGGAAGCTTCTCGATCCGTTCCGCCAGGAAGAGGGCCTGCGCGGTCTTGTCGAGCACGGTCGAGCCGGGCGCGATCCCGACCTCCAGGCCGTGCCCCGCGAGCACTTCCTCGCCGAAGGCGTGGAAGGTGGCGACCCGCACGTCGGAGTAGCCGTAGGGGACCAGCAGGTCCACCCGCTCCTGCATCTCGGCGGCCGCCTTGTCGTTGAACGTGAGGGCCAGGATCTCGGAGGGGCGCGCGCGCCCGGTGGTGACGAGGTGCGCGATCCGGCGCGCGATGACGGTGGTCTTGCCGGTTCCCGCCCCGGCCACCACGAGGAGCGGGCCGTCGCCGTGCTCGACGGCGGCGCGCTGATCGTCGTCCAGGGCGACCGGCGCCTCGCCGGGCGCGGGACGGTCTTCCGGCGGGGCCGCCGGGGTCGGAAGTGGAGTCGGGGTCATGGAGATCGGGGTCGCCTCGCAGAGTGGTGCGCGAGCCTCGATTCTATCGCGGGAAGCGCCCGAACGCGAGGCGGACGAGCGGTCGAAATCCGGAGCTTGGGAGCTCCGCGGCATGGAGTACAATGCGCCCCCATGGCCACGGACGCTCCGGCCTTAGCAGCATCGCGCGAGCTCCCCCCCGTGGGGGCCTATCTCCGCTCCCTCTCCGCCTTGGGGCGCCGCTCGATTCCGCCCGCCCTTCCGGCTCTGGTCTTTCTCTGGTTCTACCATTTCGGCACGGCGCTCTATCTGGAGCTGGCCGGCGCGGGAACCTCTCCGCTCGGCTATCGCGACAACAACGCGCTGATGATCCACGCGCTGATGAAGGTCTCGGCCTACCTGCCGCTGCTCGCCCTGGTCTATACGCCGTTCCTTCCTCTGCAAGACGCGCTGCTCCAGGGCGAGCGGATGAGCTTCGTCAGCGCGATCCGGCACGTCCTGGAGCGGATGGTTCCGTTCGTGCTCTCGGTCATCCTCCAGATCCTGATCGTCGCGGGGCCGATCGTCCTGATCGCGGGCATCCTCGTGGCGGCCATCGCTCCCTTCCCCGACCTGCCCAAGGAGATCGTCGCCGTGATCGTCGTGGCGGCGGTCTTTCCGCTCCTGATCTGGCTCATGCTCTCCGGCTTCTTCCTCTTCTTCGCGATTCCCGGGGTCGTGCTGTCCGGCCAGGGCGCCGTCCATTCCGTCTCGGCCAGCGCCCGGCTCGTCGGCTCGCATTTCGCCGGGCTGCTCCTCCGGCTCATCGTATTCTTCGTGATCCTCTTCCTGATCGTGCTCGTCGCCACCATCCCCGCGATGCTCCTCGGGACCATCGCCGCGTGGGCCACGCACGCGGATCAGGTCTTTCGCATCCTGAGCATCCTGTGGACCAGCCTGGTGAGCGCACTCACCTTCCCGTTCTGGGTCGCCGCGGTCCTCGTGCTCTACCGCGCGCTCGTCCCCGCCGAAGCCGCCGAAGGGACGCCGGAGATGGCACTCGACGCCGCGCCCGGCCCGCTCGGCTCCCAGGGCGAGCAACCCGCGCCGCTCCCGTTCGAGTAGACCCGTGACCCGAAGCCACGGCGCCGAGGGCCCGGCCGTCGTCTACTCCGGCCGCTACTACGCCGACATCGGCGTCCACGTCTTCCCGATGCGCAAGTTCGAGCTGATCCGGGACGAGCTGGTGCGGCGGGGCCTGGTGCGGGACGAGGAGATCCTCGATCCCGAGCCGGCCACCCTGGAACAGGTGCAGCGGGTCCACGACCGCGAGTACATCGACAAGCTGCTGCACGGCCGCCTCTCGGTGCTGGAGGAGGCGATCCTCGAGCTTCCCTACTCGGAGGCGCTCGTCGAGGCGTCGTTCCTCTGCGCGGGCGGGAGCATTCTCGCCGCGCGCGAGGCGCTGGCGCGCGGCGCCGCCGCCAACCTGGGCGGAGGCTTCCACCACGCTTTTCCCGATCATGGCGAGGGCTTCTGCGTCTTCCACGACGTGGCGATCGCCATCCGCGAGCTGCAGGCGAAGCGGGCGATCCGGCGCGCGACGGTGATCGACGTGGACGTGCACCAGGGGAACGGAACCGCGGCGATCTTCCGCGAAGACCCGTCCGTATTCACCTTTTCGGTGCACGAAGAGGAGAACTACCCCGCGATCAAGCCGCCCAGCGATCAGGACGTCGGTTTGGAGACCGGCGCCAACGGAACGACCTATCTCGCCGTGCTCGAGCACTGGGTGCCGCGCATCCTGGAACGGCACCGTCCCGACCTGGTCGCCTACGTCGGAGGGGCCGACCCCTACGAACACGACCAGCTGGGCCGCCTGCGCCTCACGCGCGAGGACCTGCGCGCCCGGGACCGCTACGTGTTCGGCGAATGCGCCGCCCGCGGGATCCCCGTCGCGGTCTTCCTGGCCGGAGGCTACGCCCGCGATCTCAACGACACGGTCGGAATCCAGGCCGATATGGTGGACGAAGCGATCCGGACGGCCGGTTCGTCTCGGCCCGAAC
>DASSLZ010000074.1:0-8631 GCA_035689165.1 Candidatus Eiseniibacteriota bacterium
CGACATTCCCCGACATGATTCGACCTTGATCGCGATCGCTACCGATCCCGAGGCGACGGGGTCGAGCGTGACGCTCGGGTTCAAGTCCCCGCACGAGGTCACCGCGACCGTGGGGGACTACCGTCGTGATCTCGTGCGCAGCCTCTATTCCGCGATGCTCAACGAGCGATTCGACGAGATCGCGCATCGCGCCGATCCGCCATTCCTCCGCGCCGGCGCGGGCGGAGGCGCGCTGGGCCGCACCGACGACATCTGGGAGCTCCAGGCGAGCGTCAAGGACGGCGGCATCGAGAACGGCCTGGCCGCGCTGCTCGAGGAGACCGCACGCGTTCGCGCACACGGATTCCTGCCCAGCGAGCTCGCGCGCGCCAAGGACAGCATGCGCGCCGACTGGGAGCGCATCTATGCGGAGCGCGACAAGTCGGAGAGCGCGGGCTTCGCGCGGGAGTACGTGAGCTATTTCCTCACCGCGGAACCGGCGCCGGGGATCGAGACGGAATACGCGATCGTGAAGAGCGTGCTCGACGGCATCTCACTCGCCGAGATCAATGCGGTTCCCGCGCAGGTGATGCGGGCCGACAGCCGCGTCGTGCTCGTCACCGCCCCCTCGAAGAGCCAGGTGCCCGATGAGGCGGCGGTGCGCGCGGTGATCGACCGCGAGGCAGGGGCCAACCCGGCCGCCTGGGTCGATGCGACCTCCGGCAAGCAGCTCATGGCCAAGCGGCCGGCGCCGGGATCGGTGAAGTCGCGGCGCACCGTCCCGGAGATCGGCGCGACCGTCGTGACGCTCTCGAACGGCGTCCAGGTTTGGCTCAAGCCCACGAACTTCAAGGCCGACGAAATCGTGTTCTCGGCCACATCGATCGGCGGCCAGTCGCTGGCGGACTCGGCCGATTATGCCGTCGCCGCTCTGGCGGGATCGGTGATCGGCGACGCGGGTGTCGGCGGCTTCACCAGCTCGGAGCTCGACAAAGTGCTTGCCGGCAAGATCGCGCGCGTGGGCGCTTCGTATGGCGACTACACGCAGGGGATCTCGGGGAGCACGCGTCCGCAGGATCTCGAGACGGCGCTCCAACTCACCTATCTCACGTTTACGCAGCCCACCCGTGACCCGGACGGCTTCGCCGCGTTCCAAAAACGGACCGTCGAGTTCCTGAAGGACCGCGCGAACAGCCCGCAGGCGGCGTTCTCCGACACGGTCGTGGCGGTGAACGAAGGCGGTTTCTACCTGGATCGCGTTCCGACCGTGGCCCAGGTCGAAGCGCTGCGGCTGGACGATGTGCTCGCGTTCCACAAGAAACGTTTCGCTAACGCGGCCGACTTCACCTTCGCGTTCGCCGGGAACTTCAAGGTGGATGCGATCCTGCCGCTGCTCGCGAGGTACCTCGGCTCGCTGCCGTCGCGGGGGAAGCCCACGACGCACTTCGCTCCAAAGTTCCCGCGCTATCCGACCGCCAATCTCACCGTACGCGTGCGCCAGGGCCTGGAGCCGAAGAGCAGCACGCGGATCACCTACTTCACCACCGGCTTCCCGATCGAGGAGCTCGACATGCACCGCGCCCGCGCCTGCGCGTCGATCCTCACCGACCATCTGCGGCAGACGCTGCGCGAGCTGATGGGGGGCACCTACTCGGCCGGGGCGTCCTACTCGACCCTGGCGCCCGTGCCGGGCTATTCGACGATGACCGTCGCCTTTGGCAGCGATCCGGCGCGGGTCGACACGCTGGTCCAGGCTGCGATATCCGAGATCCGAAGGCTGCGCGAGGAAGGCCCATCCGCGGCCGACGTCCAGAAAGACCAGGAGATCGAGCGGCGCGAGCTGGACGTGGCGCTGCAGCAGAACGGCGTGTGGACGGGCTCGATCCTCACGTCGCTCCAGTTCGGCATCGACCCGCGGCGTATCGCCCACCGGCGCGAGCGCATCGACCTCTTGACGACCGAGAACCTGCGCGACACCTTCCGTAAGTACTTCCCGCCCGACCGCCGCACCGTGATCAGCCTTCTGCCCGAGGCCGCGGCGGATCCGGGTGCGGGTGCAGCACCGCCAGGGCAATAGCGGGCAGGGAACAGGCCGTCACCAGCCCGGGCTACCGCACCAACACCACCTTTTTCGTCTCGCGGACCGCACCCGCCTCGAGATGAACGAAGTACACGCCTGTGGGCGCTCGCTCACCGGCCTGCGTCCGCCCATCCCACGCGATCGAACCGGATCCCGACAGGACGGCATTCGTCAGCCTCCGGACACGTGCCCCCGACGCGTCGTAGACGGCCGCCACCACGCGAGTGGAAGGGGGCACGGTGTAGCGAAGAGCGGTCTCCGACTGGAACGGATTCGGCGCTGCCGGCTCGAAGGAAGGCGCGCGAGCCGGCGTCACATCGTTCGCGGGCGCGCCCGTAGGCGTCGTGACGATGGCGAGCTGCGCCATGCGGCTTGGAATGGTGATGACGGGATTGCTCCCGATGACGGTGGCGACCACGCTGTAGTAGCCCGCGTCGGCGGTGCAGGCGTTGCTGATGGTCAGGTTCGTCGAGTTCGCGCCCGAAATGTGGCTGCTGTTCGTCAGCGGCGTGAGTCCATGCATCCATTGAAACGACAACTGCCCCGCTGGGGCCGGGGAGGCGACGGCGAAGGTCGCGGTGCCGCCGCACGCCACGGTCTGATTGAGGGGTAGTCCAGCGTAACCGCCGAGCGTATCGATGGGGTTGATGAAGAAGATGGCGGAGTATGCGCCGCCGCTCGTGTACTTCTCGGTCCGAAAGTCGGTTTGCGTCTCGCCGCGGAGCACGTATTCGCCCGGTCCCAGCGTGCCGGTCGTCTCGAGGACGCCGTACTGGGTGTAATGGAAGGTGATGTCGGGGGTGGGACCCTCTAGCGCCGCGAAGACAGCCCCTGGGGGCAGGTCTCCGTTGTCCGCGTACAACTGAATGGTGTAATCGACGGGGATATCGAGCCGGAATCGAAACTTGCAGATCGATCGGAATTTGTATTGCGACGAAGTCACTCCGTCCCACGCTCCCGTTGCTTCACCGGAGAACTGGATACCGGACGAGTAGATCGTCGAATTCTGCCCGGCGTACGCGTCACAGACGGTGATGGTGCATAGGTCCGGCGGGGTCGGCGGATCGCAGGGGCCCACCTCCTCGACGTGCGGACTCACCGTCTGGATGAATGCGTCAAACTGATCCGGATCCGTGCTCAGTCCGTTGCCGCGGGTGTCCACGCCTTCGATCGTCGCCTGGGCGAAGATCTCCCGCTCGCTGAGCAGCGGGATGATCTGGGCGTGCGAGCGGGCGGCCATGGCGAGGACGGTGACCGCGAAGGCGAGCGTCAGCTGTCTGGATAGCGCGTGTACGTTCATGGATCCCCCCCTTGCGTGGCGGTGCATGTCCCCCATAACGCGAAAAATCGGGTCCAAGAGGCTCACGCCCGACTAATCCAGGGGTCTGGAGATGTCGGGTTCCTGCAATGCAGGCCCCCCTCCCATTCGTAACCTCGGCTCGAATTTGAACCGCCGCCACCCACGAACCGCCGCCTGGAGGGAACCCTATGGCCCGCCTCTCGAGCCTTGCAGGCATCGTTGCCGCCCTCTGCATCTCCGCGTTCCTTGTGCCGGGCACGATGGCGCAGCAGCCGTTTCGCTCGCGGTGCGGGTGACCAACGCCTATCCATCGATCTCGCCGGACGGCAAGAAGGTCGCGTACACGTCCAATGCGGGCCGCGATTGAACGCGGATGGCACGAACCAGAGAAACCTCTCCCGAAACGCGCTCACCGAAGAGCACCCATGGTGGTCCCATGACGGATCGCGAATTCTCTTCTGCTCGGATCGCACCAGGAAGGGAGAGAAGGATCCCAATGAGGACATCTTCGAAATGCATGCCGACGGAACGGAGGTTTGCCAGATCACCCGGACGCCTGAAGGGGAGACCTACGCATCGTGGTCGCCTGACGGCTCCCGGATCGTGTGCCGCCGCGTCTACGGCGACGGCAACTGGGAAGTCGTGCTCCTGGATGCGAAGGGAAGATTGATCAACAACCTGTCCCAGCATCCGGCCCCGGACGCATGGCCGGTGTGGACTCCCGACGGGACGAAGATCATTTTCGCTTCGCTCCGCAGTGGGGCGTCGAGGATCTACGAGATCAAGCCGGACGGGACCGGGCTCAGGATGCTGACACCGAAGGATGGAAACTGGGACGATCGCCAGCCCGCGATCTCGCCGGACGGAAAGACGCTCTTCTTCGCCCGATATCGATGGTTTCCCGGCGCCCGGTACGAGGCATCCCAGATATACTGGACGGTGTTGCAGAGCTAGCTGCTGTCCGACCCTCTCCCAGGAGCACGCACACGTCGTCCACTCTGCGCGCGAAGGCAAGAGAGCTGGACGCGCGCGATTCTCTCGCCCCGCTTCGAGAGCGGTTCTACTGCGACCCGGACATCCTCTACTTCGACGGAAACTCGCTCGGCCTCCTCTCCCGCGACGCCGAGGCGGCGCTTCTCCGCGCGCTTGATCAGTGGAGGCGATTGGCGGCCCGAGCATGGCTCGAGGCCTCTCCACCATGGGTGGACTATGGAGAGCGCCTGGGAGACCGGGTCGCGGCCCTGGTTGGAGCGGAACCGGGCGAGGTTGTGGTGACCGGCTCGACGACCGTGAACCTTCATCACTTGGTGGCGGCCCTGTACCGCCCGGACGAGGTCCGTCACGTCATCGTGGCCGCGGCCACCGAGTTTCCCTCGGACCTGCACGCGCTGACGGGCCAGATCGCGCTCCAAGGGCGCGACCCTGAGCGCTCGCTTCGACTGATTCACCCCCGCGAAGGGGGCTTGATCGAGGAAGCCGATATCGAGTCGGCGATCGGGCAGGACACCTCGCTCCTCGTGCTTTCGGCGATTCACTTCTGCACCAGCCAGCGGTTGGACATGGCACGCCTGACGCGACGGGCGCAGGCGGCCGGCGCGCGGGTGATCTGGGATCTAAGCCACGCCGTCGGTGTGGCGCCCGTCGAGCTCAACCGTATCGGTGCCGACGCGGCGTTCTGGTGCCACTACAAGTACCTCCATGCGGGCCCGGGCGCCGTGGGCGGGCTCTATCTGAATGGCCGCCACCATGGGATTCGACCGGCGCTGCCGGGCTGGTGGGGCCAAACCACCGAGGCCAAGTTCGAGATGAGCGGCCGCCATGCTCCGGCTCCAGGCGCCGCGGCATGGCAGATCGGGACGATTCCGATCCTGGCGGCCGCGCCGCTCTGGGGCGCGCTCGACGTCGTGGAATCCGCCGGCATCGGCCGGATTCGCGAGAAATCCGTCGCCCTGACGTCCTTCTTGATCGAATGCGTCGACCGCGTTCTGTCGGAACCGATGAGGGTGGGGAGCCCGCGTGATCCGGAGCGGCGCGGGGGCCATGTCGCGCTGGAGTGCCTCGGGGACGCGCCAGCTATACTTACCAGGCTGGAATCGCGCGGCGTTGTGGCCGACTATCGGCCGCCGAACGTGCTCCGGCTCACGCCGGCGCCGCTCACCACGCGCTTCGAGGACGTCGTCCGCATGGTCGAGGTGATTGGAAAGGAGTCCACGAAATGAAGGCAACGATCTGTCTCTGGTTCGACAAGGATGCAGAGGAGGCGGCCCGCTTCTACGCCGCGACCTTTCCGGATAGCAAGGTGACCGCGGTTCACAAGGCTCCCGCCGACTACCCGAGCGGCAAGAAGGGCGATGTGCTGACGGTCGATTTCACCGTTCTCGGCCTCCCCTGCTTTGGTCTCAACGGAGGGCCGGCATTCCAGCACAGCGAGGCCTTCTCCTTCCAGGTCGCGACGAACGATCAGGCCGAGACGGACCGGTACTGGAACGCGATCGTCGGCAACGGCGGCCAGGAGAGCCAGTGCGGCTGGTGCAAGGATCGCTGGGGCATCTCCTGGCAGATCACCCCGCGCGTGCTGACCGAGGCGCTCGCGGCCGGTGGTGCCGAGGCAAAGCGTGCCTTCGAGGCGATGATGCCGATGAAGAAGATCGACGTCGCCACGATCGAGGCGGCCCGGCGAGGCTGAGGTCCATCCGCGTTCGAACGCGATTACGTTCGTGGAGAAAGTCAGTCCTTCAATCCCAGCTTCTCGAGGAAGACGTCCCACCGGGGATCGCCGTGGAGCGAGCGGAGGTGAGGGCTGGGCTTGACGTCCGCGAGGCCCGGGTCGCGCTGCGCGAAGGCGCGCTCGAGCCAGTCGAACGCCGCGTCGGCCTCGCCGCGGGCTCCATGGACCTCGGCGATCTGACAGGCGCTCTCGGTCCCGTGTTTCTCGATCAGCTCCCGAAGCGCCTCGTCCGATTGGACCCGGCGTCCCATGGCGTGGTACAGGATGGCCAGCCCGCGCAGGCGGGCCCACTCCAGCGGCTCGCGCATCGTCTCCGCCACGGCCTCATCCAGACGTCCCTGGGCCGCCAGGGCGAACGCGAGGGAAGCCCGCGTCGCGGCCCTGGCCGGCGCGAGCTCCAGAGAATTCCGAAACGCCGCCTCCGCTTCCACGAAGCGGTCGCCGGCGAGCAGCGTGTTTCCGAGGTTGTGGTACGCGCCCCCGCTGAGAGGGTTCTGCTCGAAGGCCTGGCGTTCGAGTCGAATCGCCTCCTCCAGGCGGCCCTCCGCCTTGGCGAGCACGCCGGCGACCCGGAGCACCCGGGCGCTCCCGGGCGCGAGCTCCAGCGCGCGGTGGATGGAGGCCCTCGCACGCCCCCAGTTCAGATCGGACATCTGGATCCATCCCAACGCCGCGTGCCCCTCCGGTAGATCGGGCTCCAGCGCGAGCGAGCGTTCGGCCGCCTCCCGGGCGCGTCGATAGCCTTCCTCGATCGGGCACCAGCTCAAGTCGGCCTCTCGGGACTGCGCCGCGCTCAACTCGGCCCATGCCAGCGCGAAATCCGGCTCGAGGGCGACGGCCTGCTTCAGGTAGTCGATCGCCTTCGCCGTGTCGGCACGGGTGGTCCGATCCATGAAGTGCCGTCCATGGAGATAGAGACGGTGCGCCTCGGGATTCGCGCCGCGCCCCCGGGCGGCCAGGGCGACGTCCGCCTTCGCGCGCCCGCTCGCGCCCGAGTCGGGCGCCTCGCCCAACAGGGTCGTGCGGAGCTCCTTCACCACGGCCTGAGCGATGTCGTCCTGCACGGCGAAGATGTCGTCGAGCGTTCGATCGTACGTCCCGGACCAGAGGTGATATCCGTTCGATACCTGGACCAGCTGCACCGCGATTCGAATCCGAGTCCCGGCCTTGCGCACGCTTCCTTCCAGCACCGTGGCGACTCGAAGCGCGCGTCCCACTTCGGCGATGGTGGTGTCCTTGCCCTTGAAGTGGAACGCCGAAGTGCGCGCGGCCACGCGCAGGCCCCGGATCTTCGCGAGGACGTTCAGGAGCTCATCCGCGAGGCCGTCGGAGAAGTATTCGTCCTCGGGATCGGCACTTCGATTCACGAACGGAAGGACCGCGATCGAGGCGGCCCCGCCGGGCGGGCGCGGCTCGGAGGCCGGGTGCTCCAGTTCGCGCCGGATCCGCCGGAGCTCGTTGCGGACGTCCACCGCCGTCGAGCGGTCCCGGGGATTCTTCTCCAGGCATCGGTCCACGACGCGCTCCAGATCGACCGGGAGATCCGGCCGGGCGTGGGTGAGCGGCTCCGCCCGATCCCGAAGGATGGACGACATCACGTCCGCCGAAGTGGCCCCGGTGAACGGCCGGCGACCGGTCGCCAGCTCGTGGAGGAGGATCCCCATCGCGAAGAGATCGGCCCGAGCGTCGACGGCGACGCCTCGGATCTGCTCCGGAGCCATGTAAGGGATCGTGCCGAGGAGCGGCCCCGTGGCGGAGCTGGGGGAATCCACGGTCTCGGCGACGGCATCGCCGACGACGGACGTGTCGGTCCACGCAACCTTGGCCAGCCCGAAATCCAGGACCTTCACGCGCCCGTCGGCGGTGACCATCACGTTGCCCGGTTTGAGGTCGCGATGGATGACCCCGGATCCGTGCGCGGCAACCAGCGCATCGGCGAGGGGAATGCCGAGATCGAGAATTTGCGGAAGGGGGAGCCCGCCGGGGGGGATCAGATCGGCGAGGGTCCGGCCCTCGACGAGCTCCATGGTGAGGAAGCGGATGCCGCCCTCGTCCTCGATGGAGAAGAGGGTGACGATGTTGGGGTGATTGAGCAGCGCGACCGTGCGCGCTTCACGCTCGAATCGGGCGAGACGATCGGGGGATGAGGCGACTTCCGGCGGCAGCACCTTCACCGCCACGCTGCGGCCCAGGCGCAGATCCTTCGCCCGGTAGACTTCGCCCATGCCGCCGGCTCCAAGCGGCCCCAGGATCTCGTACATACCAAGTCGAGTCTTGGGGGAAAGCGCCATCGGCTCCTAGCTTAGACGCCGGGCGGTACGGATGTCTCCATATGATTATCCGCCCGCCCGAGCGCCGAGATGCGGTCCGCATCTTCCGCCCTATTTCAGCTTAGGGGGCTCACCGGCTTCCCGACCGACTTCTCCCAGTTGACGAACAGAAACCCACCCGGGGAATCGAGCGGCGGCCCGTCCGGCGCCGCCGTCACCTGAAGCTGAAGCTCCTCGACGGGTCGATCGGTGCAGTCCCAGCAGTCCAGCGCCC